>DAIMZG010000118.1:0-5773 GCA_036734065.1 Catalimonadaceae bacterium | reverse complement strand
GGGTGCGCATCAATACCATGACGCGCACCACCGACGGCTTCGAGATCGCCGAAACCGACCTGAAACTCCGTGGCCCCGGCGACCTGATGGGCACCCAGCAGAGCGGCGTGCTCGACCTGCTCGTGGCCGACCTGGCCCGCGACGGGGCCGTGCTGCGCGAAGCCCGCGCCGAGGCCGAAGCCGTGCTGGCCGCCGATCCCATGCTGACCCAGCCCGTGCACGCGCCCATCCGCCAGCACATTGACTCGCTGCGGCGCGACGCCGTCAACTGGAGCCGCATCAGCTAAGGCGAAATTTACAATACGATGGAGGGAGCCAGCGTTTCCGGCGCGGTGCGGGCGTGCACGACGTGCGCGTTGAGTGCGCTCACCCGGGAACAGCCGAGCTGATTCATCACCTGCAACAACTGTTTTTTGAGCATGGACAGGGTGTGTACCCCGCCCCGGCGCCCGAGCGCCGCTACGCCGTACATGAACGTACGCCCCAGAAAGGCAAACTCGGCCCCGCTGGCCAGGGCGCAGGCCACGTCGGGCCCGTTGCGCAGGCCGCTGTCCATCATGAGCGTGATCCGATCTCCGTGGCTGGCGCTGATGCGTTGCAGGCTGGTGATGGCCGCTTCGGCATTGTCGAGTTGCCGCCCCCCGTGGTTGCTGACGATGATGCCATCCAGCCCGAGCGCAATGGCTTTTTCAACGTCCGACTCGCTGGCCAAGCCCTTGATGACCAATTTGCCCGGCCACTTGTCGCGCAGTTCTTTCACTTTTTCTTCGTTGAGGCGGCCGTCGAAGGTTTTGTCCATGAAAAGCCCCAGGTGCCGCAGGCTGAGTCCTTGGGGGAGGTAGGGCCTGAGGGTCTGGAACGACGGCGTGCCCGCCGCCAGCGTTTGCATGGCCCAGTGCGGATGCGTAGCGATTTGCCACAGGTTGGCGAGCGTCATGCGCGGCGGGATGGAAAGGCCATTTTTGATCTCTTTGGCGCGGTAGCCGAAGGTGGGCACGTCGGCCAGAATCACCAACACGGAGTAGCCGGCCATTGCGGCCCGGCGGAGCAAATCGTTGCGCAGGGGTTCTTCGCGGGGGTTGTAGAGCTGAAACCAGGCATTACCCCGCGACAATTCGGCAATGCGTTCGATGCTGGCCGTGCCAACGGTGCTCAGCACGTAGGGCACGTTGAAGTCGGCCGCGGCCCGGGCCAGTATCTCCGACGCGCGGGGCCACATCAGCCCCTGCAAACCAATGGGCGATATCCCGAAGGGCAGGGCGTACTGCTTGCCCAGCAGGTTCACCGACAAATCGGGCGTGTTGTGTGCTTTCAGGTAATGAGGCATCAGCTGGATCTTCCGGATTTCGTCCGTATTCTTGCGTAAGTTGATTTCGGCATTGCAACCGCCGTCGAGGTATTCGAAGGCGAAGGCCGGGATGCGCTGCCTAGCCCGTGCGCGCAACAGCGGCACGTCGGCGTAGCGGGGATGGATGTACTCTTGCATGGCGGGGTTGATTTGGGGTATTGACATCAATTAACAAAATATTTGAAGCAGATCAATGACTTCCTGTACGGCAGTTTGGTGTTTGATAAGTGTTTTGAGGATGAAGTCTTTTACGGTACTGAGCGCGTTAAATTTCCGATTCTACATCTTTGCCTGATTTTTCTTCGTTGAGAAAACCGTACAGTCGGCACGGCGCTAGCATCGCGGCGTGCGGGCTTTTTTGTGTTTTATCGTAAATTGTGGACGTTTTGAAACCCACTCATCTGCTGGCTCGCTATGGCGAAGACAGCCTGCTGCGCACCCTAGCCGAGCGTTTGGCCTCGACCCCGCCCGCACTCATTCACCTCAAAGGACTCGTCGGCAGCCTCGACGCCGTAGTGGCCGCCAGCCTGATTGGCTTACGGCCCGTAGCGTATTTGTTCGTGTTGCACGACCGCGAAGAGGCCGCCTACTTTCAGAACGACTTACAGCAATTGCTGCCCCAGCGCGAGGTGCTGCTTTTCCCCACTTCGTACCGCCGTCCCTACCAGTTTGAGGAGATCGAAAACGCCAACGTGCTGCAACGGGCCGAGGTGCTCAACCGCCTCAGCGAGCGCCGCCCGGGGGGCGAACTGATCGTTACCTACCCCGAAGCCCTGCCCGAGAAGGTGATCAACCGCCGTTCGCTGGTTGAAAACTCCATTGGCGTGCGCGTGGGCGATTTGCTCGACATCGCCACGGTGACCGAATTGCTGCTCAGCTACGACTTCGAGAAAACCGACTTTGTGTACGAACCGGGCCAATTTGCCGTTCGTGGAGGCATTCTTGACATCTTCTCGTTTGCGGGCGAACTGCCCTTCCGCCTCGAACTTTTCGGCGACGAGGTCGAGCGCATCCGCACCTTCAATCCCGAAACCCAGCTTTCGGACGAAGAGCGCCCGCAAATCTCGATTGTGCCCAACGTGCAGACCCGGCTGCTGGAGGCGCAGCGCGAATCTTTCTTCGACTTTATCGAGCCCCAAACGCTGGTCTGGTTCAAAGACCACGAACAACTGCTCGACGTGTGCCGCCTGCACTACGAAAAGGCCGACAAAGCCTTTGCGGCTATTGTCAAAGACCAGGCCGTACCGACCATTGTGGGCCGCCCCGAAACCCTGTTCAGCACACCCGACGAGATCAGGGCCCAACTGGATCGCTTCGTGCAGGTGGCTTTTGGCAATCGCTTTGCCGGCCAGCCCAACCACGTCTTCACGGTCGAATCGGCCCCGCAGCCTTCATTCAACAAAGATTTTGAGTTGCTGGCCGAAGACTTGCGCCAGCACCAAGGCCACGATTACACGTGCCTGATCGCCGCCGAAATGCCCCGCCAGTTTGAACGGCTGGAAACGATTTTTGAGGAAATAGACCGTGGCCTGCAGTTTGTGCCTTTCCCGACGCCGCTCCGCCAGGGTTTTGTAGATCATCAGCACAAGCTGGTTTGCTACACCGACCACCAGATCTTCGATCGGTACTACAAATACAAGTCTCAGCAAAAATATTCGAAGACCAAGGCCCTCACGCTCAAGGAAATCCAGACCCTACAGCCCGGCGACTACGTTACGCACGTGGACTACGGCATTGGGCGCTTTGCCGGGCTGGAGAAGGTCATGATCAACGACCGGCAGCAAGAGGCCATCCGGCTTATCTACCGCGACGACGATTCGCTGCTCATCAGCGTGACGGCCCTGCACAAGATTTCGAAGTATGCGGGCAAGGAGGGCACCCCGCCCGCCATCAGCAAGCTCGGCTCGAACGAGTGGGAACAGAAGAAGAAAAAAGTATCCCGCAAGGTAAAGGACATTGCCAAAGAACTGATTCAGCTCTACGCCAAGCGCAAGGCCGCGCCGGGCTTTTCCTTTCCGGCCGACGACTTTATGCAAGCCGAGTTGGAGTCCTCGTTCATGTACGAAGACACCCCCGACCAGGCCAAGGCCACCCAGGACGTAAAGGACGACATGGCCCACCCGTACCCGATGGATCGGCTGGTGTGCGGCGACGTGGGCTTTGGCAAAACCGAGGTGGCCATCCGGGCGGCCTTCAAGGCCGTGGCTTCGGGCAAACAGGTGGCCATGCTGGTGCCTACCACCATTTTGGCCATGCAGCACCACAAAACCTTTTCGGAGCGGCTGGAAAAGTTTCCGGTACGGATTGACTACGTCAACCGCTTCAAGTCGGCCGCGCAGATTCGCGACACGCTGCGGGCCGTCGAGGCGGGCGAAGTCCACATCCTGATCGGAACGCACCGATTGGTGAGCAAGGACGTCAAGTTCAAGAACCTGGGGCTGATGATCATTGACGAAGAGCAGAAATTTGGCGTCAAGACCAAAGAAAAACTTAAGGAGATGCGCGTCAATGTGGACTCGCTGACGCTGACGGCCACGCCCATTCCCCGGACGCTGCACTTCTCGCTGATGGGCGCCCGCGACCTCTCGGTGATCGCCACGCCGCCGCCCAACCGCCAGCCCGTCACCACCGAGTTGCACGTGTTCAGTGAGGTGTTCCTGCGCGACGCCGTCAGCTACGAACTCAAGCGGGGTGGGCAGGTTTTCTTCGTTCATAACCGAGTCAACGACATCGAGAGCATTGCCAACCTAGTGCTGCGGATGGTGCCCGACGCGCGCGTAACGGTGGCCCACGGCCAGATGGAAGGTGCCAAGCTCGAAAAAGTGATGGCTGGCTTCATCGAAGGGCAGTTCGACGTGCTGGTTTCAACCAATATTATTGAGTCGGGGCTGGACATTCCCAACGCCAACACCATCATCATCAACCAAGCCCACATGTTCGGCCTGTCCGATCTGCACCAGATGCGCGGCCGGGTGGGGCGCTCCAACCGCAAGGCCTTCTGCTATTTGCTCACCTCGCCGGTGGCTTCGCTTACCTCCGACGCGCGCAAACGCCTGCAGACCCTGGAAGAATTCTCCGACCTGGGCGACGGCTTCCGCGTAGCCATGCGCGACCTCGACATTCGCGGGGCGGGCAACCTGCTGGGGGGCGAACAGAGCGGCTTTATCACCGACCTGGGCTTCGACATGTACCACAAGATTCTGGACGAAGCCGTACAGGATTTGAAGGAAAGTGAATTTAAGGAGCTCTTCGAAGGCACCACGCCCACACGCAAACTGGTCAGCGACTGCGTAATCGAGACCGATCTGGAAATGCTCATTCCCGAAACGTACGTGGCCAACATCTCCGAAAGGCTCGATCTTTATACACGCCTCGACGACATTGACGAAGAAACGGCTTTGCAGCGCTTCATCGTGGAAATGCGCGATCGTTTTGGCCCCTTGCCCGAATCGGTCGAACGATTGGTGGACACCGTGCGCCTGCGCTGGAAAGCCGAAAAGGCCGGGTTCGAAAAAATAATCCTCAAAGACAATGTACTGAAAGGCTATTTCGTTTCCTCCGAGAAAGAAGCCTACTTCCAATCGGCCATTTTCGGACAGATATTGCAATACGTACAGCGTAACTCGCGGCGCTGCCGCCTCAAGGACCATAAGCAGCGCCTGATACTGACCGTGCAAGGCATTCCCGACATTGGGGCAGCGCACGCCCTTTTGGAAAATCTTACGGCTCAGGTAACATCGGTAACTACCTAGATAAGGCGTTCTTTATCTTATTCTTACACCTTTTCCGATGAAAAGAATCAAAGTCCTATTTTTACCCCTGATTTTAAGACGAGCTTAGTAACGCTTCTCAAAAAATCTTTGGTCAACTTGAGACAACCCTTTGTCAACTTGAGACAACCCTTATTATCTTTCGAAATATTAACTACAGGTATCATGAATAAAAGTTTTCTGATTCTTTCGGGCTTGCTGGCTGGCGCAGTGTTGTCCACAAGTTGTTCCCAACAGAACCCCGATGCCACCAATCCCGGTGCCAACAGTACGGCGACCGGCATTGAATACAACGAGGAAGACGGTTTTGCGGTGGAAGACTTCCGAGGTCAGCCTTCCGGGCCTAACCTGGTGTTCATCGAAGGTGGCCGCACCGTATTGGGTTCGCCCGAAGAAGACATCATGTTTGCCCGCGACAACCGCGAGCGCACCGTCACGATTGCTTCTTTCTACATTGACGAAACCGAAGTGGCCAACGTGCACTGGCTGGAGTACCTGTTCTACCTGGCCCGCGATTCTTCGGAGGATATCTACCAGGCCGCCCTGCCCGACACGATGGTGTGGCAACGCGAGCTTTCGTACAACGACCCCTACACCGATCACTACCTGCGCTACCCCGGTTTCCGTTTCTACCCCGTGGTGGGCGTAAGCTGGC
>DAIMZG010000117.1:0-5782 GCA_036734065.1 Catalimonadaceae bacterium | reverse complement strand
CTCCCGAAGGCCAATGCCACAAACCAGGCGCGCTCAGACACGGCCCGGCGCAACCACAGCAGGCACCCACCGAGCAGCAAAATATTGAGCAGCACCGCCGCTGCTCCGGCTCCCAACCCCGTCAGGCGGCCAAGGCCCGCCACCAGCCACTCATAGCCGACCGATCCACCCGCCAGGGGCAGTTTGCCCGCCGACGGGTCAGCCAAAACCAAACCTTTGCTTTGGCCCAGCCGTTCGGCCATTGGTAGCGAGGCGTCCGCATCCGGCAGCGGCGTGGCAACCAGTTGCGCACTCCACCAAACCACGCCCGAGAGGGCCAGCCACCACAGCAACAGCCATATGTCTGATCTTGTCATACCTTCTGCCCATCAGATACGCGTCGCCACGTCGGAGGATATTGACCAGATCCGGGCGATAGCGGAAGCCGCCTGGTTTCCGACCTACGCCCCCATTTTGTCGGAAGCGCAATCGCGGTTTATGTTCGATGCCATGTATTCGTCCGACGCGCTCCGCGCCCAAATGACTACCGACGGCCACCACTTTTTGTTGCTATCGCGCGATCAACACCCCGAGGGCTTTCTGTCCTACAGCCCCGCCAGTGCCGCCGCATCGGCCTGGAAAATCCACAAGCTCTACATTTGCCCTGCGCAGCAAAACTCAGGTGGCGGGCGGGCTTTGCTGATACACGTCACCCAACTGGCCCGGCGAGCGGGTGTATCGCGGCTGGTGCTCAACGTAAATCGTCATAACCCGGCGCGCTTTTTCTACGAGCGCTGCGGCTTCCGGATTGTGGCCACCGAAGACCTCCCCTTTGGACCGTACTGGATGAATGACTACCGCATGGAGCGCAACGTAGTAGCCGAATAGTACATTTTTAATGTGAATCGCTTCTCTTATTTTTGCTTGTTAATAGATTTTGGCACATTTGCCATCTTTTTCTTTCCTCTATGAAAATAACTTTCTGGGGAGCCGCCCGCCAGGTCACTGGCAGTATGTTCCTGCTAGAATTGGCCGACGATTACCGTATCCTGATTGATTGCGGGCTAGACATGGTGCGCGAACGCGAGGCCCGTCAAGAACCTGAGCGCAGCGGCTACCAGCCGCTTTTTCCCTTCGAGGCTTCGATGATCAACGTAGTGCTGCTCACGCACGCCCACATTGACCACTCGGGCAACATTCCCAACTTGATGGAAGAGGGTTTTGAGGGACAAGTGCTCTGCACAGCGCCCACCGAAGCCCTCGCGCACTTGTTGCTGCTCGACAGTGCCAACCTGCACCTGCGCAAGATCAAGGCCCTGCAAGGGGGCAAGCGCCGCCGGGGTGGTCGCCGCCCCGGTATGAACACGGAGGGCCTCTACCTGGAACGACAGGTGCAGGCGGCCATGGAACAGTTCGTTACGGTAGCCTTCAATCGTAAATTTCGGTTGAACAATCAGGTGAGCGTCACCTTCATTCCGACCGGACATTTGCTGGGCGCAGCCAACATTCTGCTCGAAATTACCGAAAACGGCCAGACCAAGACCATCGGCTTTTCGGGCGATTTGGGCCGCAAGAATTACCCGCTGCTGCCCGATCCCGACCCCTTCCCCGAAGTGGACTACCTGGTGTGCGAGTCCACCTACGGCAACCGCCGTCACCGCGATGCGGGCGACCCCGAAGACATCCTGGCCGACATTATCCAGCGGGCCTGCGTGGACATTCCGGGGCGGTTGCTGATTCCGGCCTTCAGCGTGGGCCGTACGCAAGCCCTCCTCTACGTACTCAACAAACTCTATCTGAAGCGCCAGTTCGACCGTATCCCCATCTTTTCGGACAGTCCGCTGGCCCTGCGCAGCACCGAAGTGTACGAGAACTTCCAGCACCTGCTCAACGCCGAAGCCCGCGAGTTTCGGGCCGACCACCAGGAGTTGTTCGACTTCAGCAGTTTGCAGTACGTCAAGAGCCTTAAAGAAAGCCGGGCCGTCTCCAACCACGGCCAGCCGTGCATCATTGTCTCTTCGTCGGGGATGGTGAGGGGTGGCCGGATCGAGCAGCACATGGAGGTGAATCTGCAGAACCCTTACTGCACCATCCTGATGATTGGCTTTGCGGCCCCCGGTACGGTGGGCCACCAACTGATGATGGGCGAAAAAGAAGTGCGGCTGCGCGGCAAAGCCTACGAAGTGTTGGCGCGCGTAGAGCGGACGGACATCTTCAGCGGCCACGGCGACCTCGACGACTTGCTGCAATTTATCGCGTTTCAGCGGCCCGAGCGCCTGCAGCGGCTCTTCCTCGTACACGGCGAATATCCCTCGATGGTCGAATTTCGCGAAGCCCTAAGTGCCAACGGCTTCGACCGCGTCGAGATTCCTGCCCGGGGCGAGACCTTCGAACTCTGACCCAGCTCCGATCAGCTATTGTCTTTGTCAGCAATGTAGCCTTCGGCAAAGAGGCGATACCGATCGAGCACAAAGCGAACGGCCCGGTTGAGCGATCGCTCGCTATCAAAGAACTGCTGCCCGAATACGCCCGAAGTATAGCCTTGCCAGATGGTACGTTCTCCTTCGCGGTCATAGAATAAGATCAGCAGCGTACCTTTCCGGAGTTGGTACTTCACCGGGTCGTACGTATCGTCTTCGCGGCCTTGCTCAACCCAGCGTTCCAGGTTAGGTTGCCGATAACCCTGAAAACGTAAATCTTCATAAAAAATACGGTAGGAAATCAGAATGCCCGGATTATCTTCCGTCATTTCGTAGCCCTGTAGCTTCATACGCTTGATAATGGCCGCACGCAACGCCGGATCGAGGGCAACGGCCTCTTCGTCGCGGTTGGGGCTGAGGTCTTCGATGAAGTTAAAGGTACGGTACTTCTTGAAACGACCGTAGTAGCTATAGTCCGACTCGGTAAATGTCTCACGCGTACCCAGGCAAGCAGTCAGCAGCGTACATAGCCCCAAGGTTATTAGTTTGTTCATATCATCATCTGTATAAAAGGCGGTGGCAATGCCCACAAAATTTTATGCGAATATCAATTTCTGGCCCAGATGACCTCTCCTGCGCACATTGTATTTATCTGTAGCGGCAGCAAGTGCCGCAAAAAAGGAAGCAAAGACCTTTGCAAGGCTGTCCGCAAGCACCTTCGGCAACACCACCCTTCCGGAACAGTCGAACTGATCCGGATGCAATGCACCGATCGCTGCGACGATGCGCCCGTAGTGTGCCTGCAACCCGCCAACGAGTGGCTGAAAAAGACTGATCCCGAATCGTTGACGAAGTGGTTGCAGCAGCATATCCCTAAAGCAATATAGAATATCGTCATCAGAAAGCGCCCGGTTCGCGTGCGCATTCGGCAAAAAAATTTCGTCCGTAACAAATTGGCTAATCGGGCGCCTCAGAAAACTTGACACCTCATAATCAACACGTTATAACAGACCTGTGAAATCGAAGAGCGCGGTTATTTGACTATCAAAGATATTTTTCATTAATCATTCGGGTTTTAATGCATTTCTTAACTGTTACTTCAGCCGAATAAATTATCAAAATGAGGCGAGGAGGCTTATCTTTCGGTATTAGGCCTTCATTCGTTCCCCATGCGACATCTCTACATTGCTTTTTTACACATCGTGCACGCAAGCCTGGGTGGCTTGCTCGTAGGCGCATTTCTGACGGCTACCAGCGTGGCTCAGGCACCTCAGCAGCCCCAGGCTGCCAGCTGTACTGACCGCAGCCCGACTAATCGCAGCCCGACTGATCGCAGCTCCACGCTCCATGACTACGTACGCCAGACAGTTGCTTATCCCCCGGCTGCCCTCCGGGCGGGTGTGGAAGGCGAAGTCTATCTCGAGTACTTCGTACAGGCCAGCGGCCGCATCATAGAAGTCCGCACCTTGCAAGGCATCGGACACGGGTGCGACGAAGCCGCCGAAGAGGCCCTGCGTCGTGCGCCGATAGGTTTGGCCACCCCGCACCTAAATGCGTACGAAATCAAAACCAAGTCCATTTTGGTCGTACGTTTTACGCTGCAAAACAGCACCATTGCCACGTATGAATATTAGGGCATACATCACCAATGGTCAACCAATGGGCACAAAAAAAGCCCTCCGTAGGGAGGGCTTTTCCATTCTTAAGCGGTATATGATCAGGCCCGACGCACGTTAACGGCATTGAGACCTTTCTTGCCTTGCACTAGCTCGAAAGTAACGTCGTCATTTTCGCGTACCTGATCTACAAGACCCGTGGCGTGCACGAAAATTTCTTGGTCACCGTCGTTAGGGACAATGAAGCCATAGCCCTTAGACTGGTTAAAAAATTTGATTTTACCGGTTGTCATTGAAAAGAGAAATTAGTGAATAACTGCCCAAATGTACGGAGGTACAGGCTGCTTTCAAACAATAGAAGCTAATTTTATTTTTAAAATCGGTAAACCGTCCTTTTCCCAAACGATGCCGCCTGGTAAGTGGGCTCAGGCCTGGGGAGCCGCATGGTGATTATGGGCATCCACGGCGGGCTGAAATATAAAACCACGGGCGTGGGGACCGTCTTCAAAATCCACTTGCATGCCCAACAGGTACATCAGATGCCGCTTTTCGATGAGGACAGACAGGCCCTCAAGTTCGTACTGATCGTCCTGCGGGTGGGGGTGGTCAAACCCCAGCAAAAAAGACATTCCGCCGCAGCCCCCTCCCTTCATGCCAATACGCAGGGCGTATTCGGCCGGGATGGCCTTGCGGGCCATGATGTCGCGAATCTCGTGCAGGGCGGCCTGCGTGATCTCTACGGGGGGCAAAGGACGATCCATTGATAAAAAAACGTTGCCTCGTACACGGCCCGCGCAGGCAAATAGTTCCCCGTTATTATCTCCCAGTGTTGCGCGCGTGCAGCGGCACCTTAGTTTTTCGGACCTGCCTCTTACGTGCCCCTTCAACGAGCAAATTAAATTCCTAATTTGCCGCCGTTTTCAGCAACCTACCTGCATGGAAGAAATCATTACGGATCTGGTCAAGATTCTGCTGCCCGCCGCCATTGCCCTTTTTGCCGTGTACCTGACTGTCAATGCATTTCTGACCAATGAGTTCGAAAAGAAAATTCTCGACCTCAAGCTGACCAATACGCAACTGGTGCTGCCCGTACGCTTGCAAGCCTACGAACGCATGCTCCTGTACTTGGAGCGCATTTCGCCCCAGAGCTTGGTGCTCCGGCTTAATAATCCGGCCTACACGGCGGTGCAACTGCAGCAATTGATTGTTTCGGAGGTGCGGGAAGAGTTTAACCACAACGTGTCTCAACAACTCTACATGAGTGACCAAGCCTGGGCGCTGGTCAAGAATACGACCGAGGAAATCATTGGCTTGGTGAACGTAGCAGCCAACGAAGTCGAAAAAGAGGCTCCGAGTCTCGAACTGGCCAAAGCCATTCTGGAAAAGCAATTTCAGCGTTCCGAAGACCCCGTGTACCGCACGATTCGGTACTTGAAGAATGAGATCGGACAAGTTTTCTAGCCTTGTCTGCCCGCTGACAACGAAATATTTCCCTTGTGCGTAATAAACGAATTGCCGTCTTTTTTGCAAGCAAGACTTTTGGGGCGCAAAAATTTATTATCTTTGTGGCCCGCTTGTAGAGCGGTTCCATCACTTTTCATTTTCACACAAAACCACCTTGGCAGATGGCACGCGCCGGGGAAGGTACAAGTGCCAAATTAACAAATATGAGCAATCAGCCCGAAGAATTTAACTGGGATGCCGTAGAAGATCGCGGCTTTGGCAAGCAGTATTCCGAGCAGGACCGTAATCGCATGGCCGACATGT
>DAIMZG010000116.1:0-5807 GCA_036734065.1 Catalimonadaceae bacterium | reverse complement strand
TTTGCAGGTGCACCAGGCCGTCGGCCCCGAGGCGCGCGTAGTGCGGGCCGTCGGCAGCCAGAAAGGTCGTTTCGGTACCGATAAGTCCCAGCGACTTGGCAAAAGCTACCGTGCAACGGGCGCCGTTGCCACACAGCGAGCCTTCGCGACCGTCGGCATTGAAATATATCATTTCGAAATCGTGCTCCGGATGAGCTTGCAGCAGAATCAGGCCGTCGGCCCCGATGCCGAAGCGGCGGTGGCAGAGTCGGCGCACGAGCACCTCGGCCCGGCGGTCGAAAGTCCCGGCCCGGTTGTCCACCATCACAAAGTCGTTGCCGGTGCCCTGGTACTTGTGAAAAACTAAAGATTGGTTCATAGCAAATTTATACGAACAAGGCGGCCAGCAGATATCCGCCACCCCCCTTGCCAGACGCTTTTCGGAATTGATCCCGCCGCAAGCGAGGACGCCAGATCGCCCGGCAACCACGGCGTTCGTAGCAGTTGGTACTGTGCAATGTATTCGAATTGCTATTTTCGCCGCATTGGTTCTGTCTAGTACCTTCGTGGCCTGCCTCTATATTGAACGAGAAAAGGCCCCTACCCGTATCTTCAACCCTTGCCTCACACCATTTGCCTTATGCGCCAGCGTTTTATTTATTTTTGTTTTATCCTCACAAATTTAACCAGTTGTACCGTGCTCCGTCCCGAAAAAGAAGATTTAGTCACGATTCAGACCCGCCTGGGCGATATCCAACTGGTGCTCTTCGACGAGACCCCCGGCCACAAGGAGAATTTCCTCAAGCTGGCCCGCAGTGGTTTCTACGATAGCACCACCTTTCACCGCGTCATCAAGGGCTTCATGATCCAGGGGGGCGACCCCAACACCCGTGACAACGACCCCGGCAACGACGGCCTGGGTGGTCCCGACTACACCCTGCCCGCCGAAATCCGGCCGGAGTTTCCGCATATTAAGGGGGCTGTGGCTGCCGCCCGCAAGGGCGACAACGTCAACCCCGAAAAGGCTTCGAGCGGCTCGCAGTTCTACATCGTCGAGAACGACGGCGGCACGCCCTTTCTCGACGGCAACTACACCGTGTTCGGGCAGGTGATCCGGGGGCTAGAGGTGATCGAAGCCATTGCCGAAGTGCCCCGCGACGGCCGCGACCGCCCCCGCGAAGATGTCCGGATGAGCGTGCGTGTAGAGCGCCTCAAGCGCAAGACGATTACCGAAAAATACGGATACACGTTTCCCGGCGAAGAACAATAGCGCCCAGCAAAATGGCTGACACATGAAAAAAGTGCTCATTACGGGGGCCAATGGTCTGTTAGGGCAAAAACTGGTGGCCCTGCTGCTGGCCGAAGGCGAATTTGCCGTGCTGGCCACCGGGCGCGGACCCAGCCGAATGGTCGTGCCCGACGCGTCGGTGCCCTATGCCTACCACGCGCTCGACATTGCCAACGGCGCGGCCGTGCAGACCAAATTTGCCGAATGGCAGCCCGACTTGGTGGTCAATACCGCCGCCATGACCCACGTGGACCAGTGCGAGCAAGACCCGGCCGGCTGCCACGAAGCCAACGTAACGGCCGTGGCGCACTTGGTGGCCGCCTGCGAGGCGCAAGGAGCTTTTTTGTTGCATCTTTCCACCGACTTTATCTTCGACGGGACCAGCGGCCCCTACGACGAGACGGACGTTCCCAACCCCCTCAGCCACTACGGGCAGAGCAAGCTCGACGCCGAGCGGCTGGTGACGGCCAGTACGTTGCGCTGGGCCATTGCCCGTACGGTGCTGGTGTACGGCATCGCGCCCGGCCTGAGCCGCTCCAACATTGTCCTGTGGGTGAAAAATAGCCTAGAGGCGGGCAAGCCCATCCGCGTGGTGGACGACCAGTTTCGCTCGCCCACGCTGGCCGAAGACCTGGCCATCGGCTGCCGCCTGATCTTGCAGCGGGAGGCCACGGGTATTTTCAATATTTCGGGCCCCGACTTTCTGACGCCCTACGAAATGGCCCTCCAGACGGCCGATTATTTTGGGTTGGACCGTGGCCTGATCACCCGCACCGACTCCACGCAGTTTACGCAACCCGCCCGCCGACCACCCCGCACGGGCTTCGTCCTCGACAAAGCCCGGCGCGAACTGGCCTACGCACCGCGCTCGTTCGAGGCGGGCATCGCCGTATTGGCTCGTCAATTGACCCCGGCATCCGAGTGATCACATCACTTGCGCAATTTTGGTTAAACCCCCGTGGTCAGAAACGAGTTTAATGAACATACCTAAGTACACTGCTCATGTTCTACCGCCGCCTTACCATCTTCGGAGCTGTTCTTTATTTCCTGCTCGTATTCTTTGTTACACTCCACAACGCCGACATGGACCCGCGCGGCCTGTTGCAAGCCCGCTTCTTCGTGCCGCTGCTGATGGGCTTTGGCGTGTTTTTGGTGCTGCTTAAGATCATTCGCGAAGGCGACCCTTCGCGCGAGGAGCCACACCCCTGACGGCTCGTATCTATGCCTACCATCGTCGGAATTATCCCCGCCCGTTACGCCTCCACGCGCTTTCCCGGCAAGGCGCTGGCCCACATCAATGGCAAAACCATGATTCAGCGGGTGTGCGAGCAGGCCAAGAAAGCGCGTTCGCTCCAGCGCGTGCTCGTCGCTACTGATCACGCAGGCATTGCCGACCACGTCCGCAGTTTTGGGGGTGAGGTGGTGATGACCCGCCCCGATCATCCCAGCGGTACGGATCGCTGCTACGAAGCCTTGCAAAAGTCGGGGCTGACGGCCGATTTTGTCATTAACATTCAGGGCGACGAGCCTTTTCTGCACCCGCAGCAAATCAACCAGTTGGCTGCTATTCTCGGGCCGACAATTGAGCTCGCCACTTTGGCACGTCCGCTTACGGACGCCGAACGCCTGTTCAGCCCGCACACGCCCAAAGTCATCTTCGACCGTCACGGCGATGCCCTGTACTTCAGCCGCCACCCGCTACCCTACGTGCGCGGTACGGCGCCCGGCGACTGGTTGTCGCAACATAAGTTTTATCAGCACATTGGCATTTACGCCTACCGCACCGACGTGCTGGCCGCCGTTACGCGACTGCCCCCTTCACCGCTCGAAAAGGCCGAGTCGCTGGAACAACTGCGGTGGCTCGAGCACGGTTACCGCATCCGCGTGGCCCTGACCGATTACGACACCTTCGGCATTGATACGCCCGAAGACCTGATCCGTGCGCAAAAAATGTTTGATGCCGTATGAATATTTCCAAAGAATTGTTCTGTGGATAACCTCTTGCAGACCAACGCACTATCTTTTCTACACATCTGTTCAACAAAACCAGACGGTTTGTTTCGTCATTCTCACCTCATCCCTTCTTATGTCTTCTCCTAAAAGTCAGGTTAAGTTTGTCAATCGCGCCCAGCGCGATTTTTTCCCTACCCTCCGCGGGCGCATACAGGCCCACTTTACCGAAAAGAGTATTTCGCAGTACGCCAACCGAGCGATGGTGGTCAAGACGATCACACTCCTGGCGCTTTATATCCTCCCCTACGCCGCCCTCAGCCTGCAGCCCGCCTGGTGGGCCGCCCTGCTGATCTGGACCGTGATGGGCGTGGCCGTGGCGGGCATCGGCATGAGCGTGATGCACGACGCCAACCACGGGGCCTACTCGTCGAAGGCTTGGGTGAACCGCTGGATGAGCTATTCGCTCAACCTAGTGGGCGGATCGGTAACCAACTGGAAGCTACAGCACAACCTGCTCCACCATACTTATACCAATATCACCCACCTCGACGACGACATTGCCGACAAGTGGGTGCTGCGCTTTTCGCCGCATACGCAAGTGAAGTCCGTACACCGCTGGCAGTGGCTGTACGCCTTTCTTTTCTACGGCCTTTCGACGCTCTACTGGGTGACGGCCAAAGACTTTGCCCAGTACGTGCGCTATACCCGCAACGGCGTCAATGCACAATCGGCCCGTCAAAACCGCCTGTTTTTGCTGCAACTGATTCTCATTAAGGTGTTTTACTTCGGTGCCATCCTGGTAGTACCCGTGGCCGTGTTTGGGCTGCCCGTCTGGGTGACGGTGGTAGGTTTCTTGTGGATGCACTTTGTGGCGGGCAATATCCTGACCGTCATCTTTCAGATGGCGCACACGGTGGACGAAACGGCCCACCCCCTTCCCAACGAAAATGGCGAGATCGGCAGTGCTTGGGCAGTTCATCAAATGGAAACAACGGTTAACTTTTCGCCCCGCAACCAACTGCTTTCCTGGTACGTGGGAGGGCTCAACTTTCAGGTAGAACACCACTTGTTCCCCCGTATTTGCCACGTTCACTACCCGGACATTGCCCCGATCGTGAAGGCCACGGCCGAAGAGTTTGGCGTACCCTATCTGGAAAACCCAACGCTTGCCTCGGCCTTCCGCTCGCACGTGAAGGCCCTCCACCGCTTCGGGCGGACGCCTAGCCTCACCGAAGCGATCGTCTGATCTGCAAGGACGACGTCGTCAAGTCTTGTTTGATAAAACAAAAAAAACCTCCGGTGTCCCCGGAGGTTTTTTTTGTTAGATTTTATACAACCTAGCTCCGTACCCGTACGGGCGAAAGGCGACCCGGTCCTCGCGGCGCGGGCGCGGGGGCATCGTGCACCACCCGCGTCGAAGAAAGCTGGTCGTGCCAGCCTACGGGGGCAGCGCGCAAGAACGAAAGGGCTTCAAAAGGTATGAAGCGACACACGGTACGCAGCAACACTGCCCGCAACGAGGGACGGCGTCCGTTGGTCATCACCACCTTGGTGCGCGTGATAAACTTGGCTGGGGACTTTCCAAAAAGGGTTTCAAAGGCGGTATAGTAGGCAATTAGCCAAAAAGCCATCACGCCCAAATTAAGAATTGGCAGGCCCTTCCACATCACGTCGAGCAGGGGGGCTGATAGCAAGCGCACGGCCATTCCGCTCAGCACGAGCACAATCAGAAAAATCAGCAAATCGAGCAGGGAGTTGGCAAAACGTAAACTTTGGGAAGCCAGGCGACGGGGAAAAGGCATCTTGCGAATGGGGAGCTGTGAAGGCTGCGGGCGCGTAAGTGACTGAAAATCAGCACATACACCTTCAGGTACAGAAATACTTATATTCAATATGTAACGGATAAGCTACGAATTTGTCATCAAATGCAACCAAATAAATAGGATGGACGGTACCTGACGCGTAATAACCAATCCATTTTCTGATCAAAAAACCGCCATCGGAGCGAAGGTGCGCGCCTCTAGGGAATGGAAAGTGTGAAACTGCAGCGGCGGACCCGTGTCCGGAAAGTCAAATGTCTGAGTCTGGCGTCCGCCCGGCCCCTCCAGGTGCAGTTTTACGGATTGTGCTTCCGAACCCCGGGGCAACACCACGCGGGCGTAGTGAATGGCGTGCGGCAGGGTTTGCCAGTTGCGCGTATCGGCCCGCTCGCTCAGGGCATTGAACAGCCCCACTACCGCCCCCAGGTTGGCGTCTTTTTGGCGCGTGCCCAGTTCGGCAGCTTGCTTGAGGGCCACGCGCAGCAATCCTTTGCCAAATTCGAGGAACATCCTTTGTTCGAGCACTTTGAAGGCAATTCCGTTGAGGTCGCTGACGCGTTGCAGCGGCTGCCGCTGTGCGTTCACTTCTAGGCTCGCCGTCCGGAATGCCGGCGGGCGCTCGACGTAGCGCGGGAAAGCCACCCGGAACACGCGAAGGTCGTCTAGGCCAGTGCGCCCGTCTTTGTCCGGCTCCATCCGGAACGGGAAATTGAGCCCCATCTGCTCGTTAACAAAGGTGAATTGCCCCCCCTGCCCGCGCACCACGG
>DAIMZG010000115.1:2378-5832 GCA_036734065.1 Catalimonadaceae bacterium | reverse complement strand
TCTGATAAGCACTCATCTTTGATTTTCTTTCGTCACGCCTATGCCCTCACACCTTTCACCCACCGTACCCCCTCCTTATTTTGCTTACCTGCGGCAGGCGCTTTGGCTCAGCCTGCTGGTGTTGCTGGCCCTGGGCAACGTCAGTTGCAAAGCCCGCAAAGAGGCCAAGGCCCGCAAACAACTCACCGAGCAAACCAAAGCTGACCTAACGGCCTTACTCAACGACACCGAGTTGTCGGCCACCGAGCGCACGCGCCGCCTCGACGAAATCAAGGGTCGGGATATTAACGACGACCCCGAAGTAAAAAGTCTCATTGCCCGGGTAGAACAACAAATTTTGACGGCCCGGCAACGGGAAGAGGCCGAAGCCCAGGCCCGCGAAGAAGCCCGCGCCCGCGAAGCCCGGCGCACCCGCTACACGGAAGTAAGCGACGTGTTCGGTCAGGTGGCCCAGGCACGCGACGTAGGCACGGCCAACGCGGCCATCGGGCGGGCCATGCAATTATTTGCCTCGCCCAACGTGCCCGTGCTGGTGATCATCCACGAGGCCAACGGCCAGAAAGACTACGACCGCCCCACCACCATTCTCGATTACCTCAACTACCTTAAGGATCAGCGTAGCAATCCTAATGCCGTCAAAAACCTGGTCTTCGATGCCAACGGCAAGATTACCGAAGTAGAACTCATCAAAAACTAACTATGCGCTCCCTCCAAATTTTCGGCCTCGGATGTGTACTGATCAGCCTCGGCGTGTTGGCACAGGCGCAAACCCGCAACCCGGCGCCCGACGCCGCTATCAGCCCGGCCCGCAAGCAGGCCATTGATTCGCTGGCCCTCGAAAAGGTCAAAGACCTGAGCAAGTACATCAGCATCATCGGCAACAAGGAAACGCCCTTTTCGGAAGCCAACCGGGTGATTGACCGCGCCGCCGAGCTGTTTGCGCCCGACAGCGAAATGGGCGTTTCGACGCTAACCGACAAAGAGATTAAGTATTATAAGGTGCGCGAGTATTTCCGCCGCCTGATGGCCCTCAACTACGACCGCGTCAACATCCAGTGGTACGACATTCAGTACGTCAGCGACCTGGAGCGCCAGCCCGACGGCCGCTACGTGGGCGTCATTACGATCTATCAGCGCTTTGAGGGCACTTCCGAAGACGGCCTGCGCTACCGCGATACCACCAAAAAGGACATTACCGTGTACGTCGAACGCAAAGAGACCCAAGTCAGCGGCCGTATTGTGGACTTCTGGGACGTGCTGCTGGGCGACATTCGCGTAACGGAAACCGCGAGCTAGGATGGGGAAGTGGTGGCGCATCTGGCTCGGGCTGTGGTTGGGCAGTGGCTACGCCGTGGCCCAGCCGCTCAAAGAATACTTGGGCGACGAAAAAGCGCTCTATGCCCAGACCAAGCAGGTCAACCAGTTTTTTCGCCGCTTCAACGGGGAAGAGGACTTGCAGGGCAATCGGTACTATAAGGGCGACGCGCAGTACCGCGACGCGCGCCTGCGGGCGGGCTACCTCCAGATGCTCTTCAACGAGACCGATGCACAAACGCCGGCCAGTCGGCGCGAGGCCTTCACGCGCGACGTGATAGACAAAGGCCGCTTTCTCGACTTTCACGGCGACGACTGGTTTGCCGAAGTGGAAGCCACCTTCACCTACAAGGGCAAAGAGGAAAAAGCGTTGCTGTTCCTGCGCCTCGAACCCGCCGGCCAGGGCTACCAGTGGGCTTTTTCGCGGGCCTATTTTGCGCCCTACGACCGGGCCTTCCCGCGCGACACGGTTGCCCACGAGCGCTTCCTGCATCCCCTCAGTCACGAGCTGGAGTTTATGAACCTGCGCAAAGCCTTCGCCGAGCGCGACAAGGTATCGCTCTACGCCGAAAACAGTTTCCGGCCCGACCACCTGACGCTGCTGCTCTACGAGCTTCGCAACGGCCAACTCAAGTTCGGCACGGTGCGCGCAGTGCGCTTCCATTTCTTTCAGGTGGACGGGTGGTATTTCCGGGTGGAACGCTTCAACCGGGTGGGCTACAATTCGGGTTGGCTGATGACCAATCTGCTGGCCGTCTCGCCTAAAGAGAGGGCGCAACTTTTACCTTTCATCTATCATGCGCAGTAAACTTCGCCTTACTTTTTTGCTCAGCGGGTTGATCGCGCTGACGTACGGATCGGCGTGGGCACAACGTGGCCCGGCCAACTATAGCCCCGAAGAAATCGCGGCCTACAAGGAGCAAATGCGCGAACTGGTGAGTTTTGTGGAGTTTACGTTCAACGCCCTGGGCGATTCGGCCACGAGCGTACGCGAAAAAGAAACCATTTTTCGGGAGAGCTACCGCAAAGCCTTTCGCGACGAGAAGGTGCAGGTAGAAGACGACCTCGACGACCGCGAGGTGATCACCTACAAACCCGTACAAGCCTACCTCAAAGACATTGACTTTTTCTTTCGCCAGGCGCGATTCGAACTCAATATTGAGGACATCAGCCACTACGTAAGCGAGAACGACGGGCTCTACTTCCGGGCGCGGCTCAATCGCAACTTGCAAGCCATCACCATTGAGGATGCGCGTATCAACCGCAGCCAGGTGCGCTACCTCGAAGCCAACCTCGACGCCCGCCAGAACCTGCAGATCGTCAGCTACTACACCTCGCAGATGAGCCGCCGCGACGAACTGCGGGCGTGGTGGGAGCGCCTCTCGCCCGAATGGCAGGCCGCGCTGGCCGAACGGGTGGGGCTAGACCTCACCCGCGACACGGCCACCTACCGCGCTCAACAAGAAATTGTAGCCCTCGAAGCGCTCGACCTCGCCGGCGAAACGGAATTGTGGGAACTGGAGCCGCTCCACAAACTTACCAACCTGCGGCGGCTCGACATCTCCAATACATTTACCGAATCGCTGGTGCCGCTGCGCAGCCTCACGCGGCTGGAAGTGCTGCGCGCCAACCAGACGCGGGTAGCCGACCTGTCGCCCCTGCGCTACGCCCACGACCTGCGCGAACTCGAACTGGCTGGTACGCCCCTCGGCGACCTGTCGGTGCTGCCGGGCTTTGCCCGCCTCGAAAAGCTCGATTTGCGCCAAACCCCCGTGCGGGACGTCACGCCCCTGCAGTCCCTTGCCACCCTGCGCGTGCTGCGCCTGGGCGAAACGGCCGTCACCGACCTGGCCCCCCTGGCAAACCTGTCGCAACTGGTGCTGCTCGACCTGAGCAGCACACCCGTGGCCGACCTCGCCCCTTTGCAACCCCTGGGGCAACTCGAACACCTCAACGTCGAACGCACTGAGGTGCGTGACCTGCAACCCCTCGCCCAACTGACCGCGCTGCGCATCCTGCACCTCAACCAAACCGACGTGGCCTCCCTGCAACCCTTGCACGCACTGGCCAAACTGGAAAAAGTGTACGGCGACCGTACGCCCATCAGCCGCCAGGAAGTCAACCAACTGCGCGCCGCCCG
>DAIMZG010000115.1:0-2278 GCA_036734065.1 Catalimonadaceae bacterium | reverse complement strand
ATTTTCCAGACGGAAACCCTGCGTGCTTGGTGGGCGAGCCTGTCGCCGGTGTGGCAAAAGGCGCTTACTGCCCATACCGAAGCCAATGCCCAAGTACCCGACGCAGTGCCCGACGCCCGGCAGTTGCACGCGCTCATCTTCCGGCGCGAACTGGACCTGGGGCGCGCCGCCATTGACGACCTGACGCCGCTGGCGCCCTTTCTGCGGCTGACCACGCTCCGCTTTTCCGGCTCGAACGTGCGCGATCTCGCGCCCCTGGCGGGCCTGACGACGCTGCAAACCCTTATCTGCCCGCAAAACCCCGTCGAAGACCTCTCGCCCCTGGCGGGGCTGATCGGCTTGCGGCACCTCGACATCGAAAATACGCCCGTCAGCGACCTGCGCCCGTTGCAATCGCTCGACAGCCTGGAAGTACTGCAGTGCGGCGGTACGCCCGTGCGCAGTCTGCGGCCCCTGGCCGGGCTCACCCGGCTCGAAACGCTGGAATGTTTCAGTACGGGCGTGCGCAGCCTGGCCCCCTTGCGCCAGCTAGATCGGCTACAATTGCTCAAATGCTACAATACGCGCATCTCGGAGCGGCGCGTAAGCAAATTCCGGGAGTGGCAACCCCAGTGCCAAGTAGTATATTACTAGCCCCTGCCCTTTTCAAATTTGACCCGCAGATCCGCTCCCGAGTAAGGGGGACGGAGCGGAAAAGGCATTTTTTGGCGCCCCGGCGCACGGTGCGTCCGTACGGACACCGCGACTGCCTGCGAGAAATATTTGATGGTCAATACAGATAAAAAACATGCTCTTTTTGACTTGAAGGGAGCCTTTCAATTTTTTTTGAAGAATTATCGAATCTTACGCGTCGTATTACAAACAAAAAATATCTCGATAGCCAGTTGGAAAATGTTTGATGTGGATAACTTTTTTCATGTAAGAAATCTGAATAAAATTATTCGTTTAGTGGCGATAAGCGACAAGGCTAACGGTTTCTTGTGAATGGAATTCGCTAAAATGTATATTGTTTTGCTTTTTAAGCGTAAAAAACCGCACTGATTTGCCAAAATCTTGCGCTGTCAGATTCCGCCATTTTTTGGTTTATTTTCAAAAAAGGGGTCAAAAAGTTTCACATTCAGTTCTAAAAATACTTGTAAGGTTGGCGTAAGAGATTTAGTTTTGATCAAATGTTAAACCCTTCAACAATCACACACGCTATGAAAAAGTACTTACGTTTGCTCGCCGCTGCTGCCCTGATGGTTAGCTCCCTGGCCTTCACCGCCTGCAACGACGAAGAAGAAGTGAAACCCCGCGAAGAGAACCAAGGCCGTGGTATTGCTATGGTGATGGATGCGATTTAATTCGACCGTACGCCTTCGCGATATAATTGTGCCGAAGCCCCCACGTGTGGGGCTTTCGTTTTTTAGCTGGGGCTATCCATCGGATCGCCTCAATAGTTGTTCTACACGCCTCGATACCTGTTCATACCCTTTCGTAGCCTAGGCCAACCACAACGTACCTTTTGTACGCGATATGCAACGGGATGGGCCTTTTATAACAGGGCATTTTCTGTTGAGAAAGCCAGTGTGATGAACTGCCCTCTTTTCATTTGGGACACTAAGACAATTGTGATATTTTAGGGGGCGATCTCTCGATTTGTTCGGCCCATGAAGCTACTCTTACACCTTGCTGCGTATGCCTGGTTGGCCGTCCTGGTACATCCGGCTACAGCCCACCCACCCGTTGGCGACAGCTTGCCGCGCCCGACGGCCCGCGACGTCGAGCAGATGGCCGCCTACCGCGACTCGGCCCGCGCCTATATTTATAGTCAGCCCGATACGGCGCAATACTTTGCCGAGGCGGGCCTGCAACTGGCCGAGCGCCTGCACGACCTGGCCACCCAGGAGACCCTTAATCTTTACCTGGCCATCCTCTACCGCAACCGCAACGACTACAAACAGGCCCTGGTCTACTACGAGCGCACGCTGGCCCTCAGCCATGCCCTGGGCGACCCCAACAAGATTGCCCGGGCCTATTCGGGCATCGGCTCGCTGTACCTGAGCAACAGCAACTACACCTCTACGGGCAACTACGCCATCGCCCTCGACAACTTTTTGCAGGCCCTGCGGCTGCGCGACTCCATCTCGGATCAGCACTTGATAGCTTCAATTTTAAATAATATTGGCATTGTTTATTGGAATCTGAAAGAGCACGACAAATCCATAGACTATTATTTAAAAGCCCTAGAAGTCGCTCAAAAGAGTGGAAACGAAAATTCGATAGCCAGACAATACAA
>DAIMZG010000114.1:0-5857 GCA_036734065.1 Catalimonadaceae bacterium | reverse complement strand
GCCGGGCGCTTCAAGGGGTACATCGCCTGCGCCATTGACGTAACCGATCGCCGGGTGGTCGAAGAGCAGCAACGCTACCGACGGGCACAAGCAGAAACAGAAAAAAACTTGCAGGATGCCCTCCGCCAGTCCCACCTCATTGGCCTGACCATTACGCAGGAAGGGCAAATTCTGGCCTGCAATCCGTTTTTTCTGGAAGCTACGGGCTGGACGCACGAAGAGGTAGTAGGAAAAAAGATCTACGATTTTTTGCTTGAAGATGCGCCCGGCCGCCCCCAGTGGCTGTTGCTCCCCCGCGAAGGTGAGGTGCGCGGGCACCTCGAAGTAAAACTGCGTACGGCCTGGAGCAGCGAAAAAGTGGTACTGTTCAACGTAGTAGTCTTGGGCCAACCGATGGCGGGCGAGCCTGCCGGGCGCATGATGCTCATCGGTGAGGACATCACCGAGCAAATTCGCGTCACCGAAGCCCTGCGCGAAAACAACCGCCAGTTGCAAGACCTTTTCGACAATGCCCACGACCTCATCCAGGTTTTTTCGCTCGAAGGCGAACCCTTGTTTGTCAACCGGGCCTGGTGCCAGACCCTGGGCTACGATCGCGAGGAGGTACCCCGGCTGGGGCTGGACAGGGTGGTGCATCCCGAATGCCTCGAAGAGTTCCGGGCGACGCTGGAAAAGGCCCGCGAATCGGGCAAAAACGAGCAGTTTCGTACCATTTACGTTACCAGGCAGGGCCGGAAGGTGATGCTCAATGCCAGCATCAACTGCGAGTACGAACAAGGCCAGCCCGTGGCGTTTCGCGGTTTTCTGCACGACATCACCGAGCAGGCGCGTTCTGAGCAGACCGAGCAACTCTACGGACGCATGGCGGCGCACACGGCCGGCAGCCTCACGCTCGACGACCTCTACCAGCACATTGACAATGAACTGAGCGAGGTGGTGGACACGCGCAACTTTTACATTGCCCTGCGCGAACACGACGATATCGCTTTTGCCTACTATCGCCAGACCAAGGCCGACAAAGCTACGCAGGTGTTTCGGCGGCAACTGAGTGCGCAACTGGCGCGCTACGCCATTCACTTCAACAACCCTTTGTTATTGTACGGCCAGGACATCCGCCGCCTGTTGCTGGCCGACCAGGGCGCAGCCAGCGGGCAGTTGCCCGAAGTTTGGCTGGGGGTGCCGCTACGGGTGCACGATCAGGTGACGGGGGTGATCGCCATTCAGTCGTACCACGACCGGGAGGCCTTCAACGAACGCGACCTGGACATGCTCAACTTCATCTCCGAGCAAGTGGCTGTGGGCATTCAGCGTAAGCAAGCCGAAGAGAAAATCAGCCGTCAGGCGGCACGCCTGCAGGCCATCTTCGACAGCGGTACGCACCTGATCTGGTCGCTCAACCGCGCCCACGAGCTCACCTCTTTCAACCGCAACTTCGAACACGCCTTTGCCCTGCATTTTGGCCGCCACCGCGTGGCAATGGGCAAGTCGCCGCGCGACTTTCTTCGCCAAGTGGCTCCCCCCGACATGTACCAACGGTGGGTGCAGCGCAACCAGCGCGCCTTTGCCGGGCAGCCGCAGCGGTTCGAGCTCAGCGGTCGCACGCGGCGGGGCAAGGAGCGCTGGTACGAGTTTTTTCTCAATCCCATTCGGGACAATAAGGGCCAGGTAGAAGAAATATCGGGCATTGCCCTCGACATTACCCAGAAAAAACAAGACGCATTGGCCTTGCAGGAAAGTGAGGTCAAGTTTCGGGCGATCTACGAGTCTTTTCAGGACATTTATTTCCGCACTACGCCCGAGGGCATCATCGAGATGATCAGCCCTTCGGTAGAAGAGTTGTGCGGCTACGAGCCGGAGCAGATCTTGGGCAAAATGATCACGGAGTTTTACGTGTACAACGTGGCCCGTAAGCAATCGCTGCGGCAGCTCTGGCGACTAGGTTCCATCCGTAACTTCGAGGTGCCCATCATCCACCAGGACGGCCGCCGCATAGATTTTATCTGCAACATTCGCCTGTTGCGCAACGCCAAGGGCGTCCTGCAAGGCATCGAAGGCGTGGCCCGCGACATTACCGAGTTGCGGCGTGCCACCCGTGAAGCCTTCGACGCCCGCACCGTGGCCGAACAGTCGCTGCGCATCAAGGAACAGTTTTTGGCCAACATGAGCCACGAAATCCGGACGCCGATGAACGGCATCATCGGCGTGATGGACTTGCTGAGCGATACGCCCCTCGACGAACAGCAGCGCGACTACGTCGAAACCGTCCAGCAGTCGTCCGATACGCTGCTGGCCATTCTCAACGACATTCTCGATATTTCCAAGATTGAGGCGGGCAAGATGAAGCTGCGGCTGGTGACCATCAGCCCGGCCGAGTTGCTCGACAAACTGGTGAACCTGTTTCGGCAACGGGCCGACACCAAAGGGCTGGTGCTGCGCGCCGAGGTGGCCGACGACGTGCCGCCCCTCGTGCAGGCCGACGACGTGCGGCTGATGCAGGTGCTGGCCAACCTGGTCTCGAACGCCATCAAGTTTACCGAAAAGGGCAGCGTGGTGGTACGGCTGAGTGTGCTGCAAAGTGCATCCCCGTGCGTGCTGCGCGTCGAGGTGTGCGACACGGGCATCGGCATTCGCCCCGAGCAGCAGTCTCAGCTTTTCAATACCTTCAGTCAACTCGACAACTCGGCCACCAAGCAGCACGGGGGCACGGGCCTGGGTTTGGTGATCTCCAAAGAGCTGGCGCGCCTGATGTCGGGCGATATCGGCGTCACCTCGCAGCCCGACCAGGGCAGCACGTTCTGGTTTACGTTCCGCACGCGGGTGGCCGACCCGGCCCGTCCTCCGGAAGTGCCCGACAGCGTCGCCGCCTCGGCCCAACTGCGATTTGACCCGCCGGGCCCGCGCGTGCTGCTGGTGGACGACAACCAGATCAACCGCAAAGTGGCCGGCGAAATGCTGCGCAAATTTGGCTGCCGCGTCGAGACGGCCCACGACGGCCAGCAAGCCCTCGACCAGGTGGCCGCAGCCAGCGCGCCCTACGACGTGGTGCTGATGGACATTCAGATGCCGCGGATGGACGGCGTAACGGCCACCGAAGCATTGCACCGCCGCTATCCCGACGGGTTTTCGCCCATCATCGCCATGACGGCCTATTCGATGCAGGGCGACGAAGCGCGCTTTTTGCGGGCGGGTATGCAAGATTACCTCCCCAAGCCCATCAAGGCTGAAAAGCTCTACCGGATGATACACAAGTGGACGGTTGGCCCGCCGCCGCCCGCCACCCCGGCGGGCGTGCCCGCGGCCGACGTGGCGCCCTGGCACGATTTACCCGTGCTCGACGCGGGCGTCATGCGGCAACTGCAGCAAATGATCGGCAACGACATGACGCAAGATACGTACAGTGATTTCGTTGAAGAGGCAACCGTTCAGTTAGTACAATGTCAGGAAGCGGCGGCGCGCAAGGACTACACCGAATTGCTGGGCCTTTTGCACACGCTCAAGGGCAACGCCGGCACGCTGGGGGCCGAACGATTAGCGGCGCAGACGCGCGAGATGGAAGCCCAGCTCCGGCGGGACGAAACCACCCACCTGATGCCCAACCTTCAGCGCTTACACGAGCTGTTCGACCAATTCAAAACGCATATTCACACACCCATAACTCCTCTACCATGAGTGCAACGCACAAAACCGTCCTGATTGCCGAAGACAGTTCGGTGATTCAGAACCTGACCAAAAAGATTTTGTCTTTCCAGAATTTTCAGATTCATTCGGCCAAAAATGGCCAACAGGTGTTGGATATGGTGGGTAAGCAGGAATACGATGTGATCTTGATGGACATCAACATGCCGATCATGGACGGCATGGAGTGCGCCCGGCATATTCGGAAAATGGACGATCCCAAAAAGCGTGAAACGCCCATTGTTGCCATCACGGGCAATGCCCGTAACTATTCCGACGAGGATTTCCGCAGCGCAGGCATCAACGAAATTTTGCTCAAACCGCTCGACTTCGACCGCCTCGTTGAGGTGGTAAAAGGCCTGACGGCTACGGTTTGAGCCAGCGAGCTGGGGGGGCGGATTTGCCTTCGGCCCCTTAGCTTTGTGGCGTATGAAGATTAAATATACCCCCCATTTTTTACACCGTCTCGAAGACCTGTTCGCCGAGTCTGACTACTTGCTCCGCTACGAAAAAGGTTCTTTTCAGGCAGGGCACTGCGTCATTCACCAGAACCGAGTCGTGATCGTGAACAAGTTTTATCCGCTGGAGGGCAAAATCAATTGTCTGGTAGATATCTTGCGCACATTGGCCCTTGATGCCGAACGCCTGAGCGAACGCAATCGGCAGTTGCTCGGCGATTTGCTCCAAATTAACTGATACTGTGCGCATCACTTTTTTGGGTACTGGTACTTCGCAGGGTGTTCCCGTGATCGCCTGTACGTGCCCCGTGTGTCGCTCGCTCGACTTTCGCGACCAACGGCTGCGCACCTCTATCCACGTAGCGACCGATTCGCTGAGCCTAGTGGTGGACACCGGGCCGGACTTCCGCCAGCAGATGCTCCGGGCCCGGGTGGAGCGCCTCGACGCCGTGCTGTTCACCCACGCCCACAAAGACCACACGGCGGGCCTCGACGACGTGCGGGCCTACAACCACTTGCAACGAGCCGATATGCCCATCTACGGTCAGGCGGCCGTGCTCGACCAACTCCGGCAGGAGTTTGCCTACGTCTTTGCCGAGAAAAAATACCCCGGTATTCCCCAGCTTGTACTGCACGAAATTGACCACCAGCCCTTTTGCGTGGGCGACCAGCGCGTGGTGCCCATCGCGGTACGCCACTACCAGTTGCCCGTGCTGGGCTTTCGCTTCGGCGACTTCACCTACGTCACCGACGCCAACCACATCGGCCCCGCAGAACTCGACAAAGTGCGTGGTTCGCGCTTTGTGGTGCTCAATGCCCTGCGCCAGACGCCCCACATCTCGCACTTTTCGCTTGAGGAGGCCGTGGCCTTGCTCACCGAACTGCGTCCCGAAAAGGGCTACCTGACGCACATCAGCCACCTGATGGGCAGCCATCGCGAGGTGTCGGCCCAGTTGCCCGACTTCGTCGAGCTGGCCTACGACGGGCTTATGATCCAGTGTTAATCAGTTTCTATTTGTCAATTTCTAATCATTTCTTCTTATGGTCAACAAAGTAGTGGCCGATGCCGACGCGGCCGTCGCCGATATTTTCGACGGGGCGGTGCTAATGCTCGGCGGCTTTGGGCTGAGTGGTATCCCCGAAAACAGCATTGCGGCCCTGGTGCGCAAGAATGTCAAGAACCTGACGTGCATCTCCAACAACGCCGGGGTGGACAACTTCGGCATCGGCCTGATGCTCAAGCAGCGGCAGGTGCGCAAGATGATCTCCTCGTACGTGGGCGAAAATGCCGAATTTGAGCGCCAACTGCTCAGCGGCGAGTTGGAGGTGGACCTCATTCCGCAGGGCACCCTGGCCGAGCGCGTACGGGCTGGCGGAGCAGGCATTCCGGCCTTCTACACCCCGGCGGGCTACGGCACCGAGGTGGCCGAAGGCAAGGAAACCCGCGAATTCGACGGCAAGATGTACCTGCTTGAAAGCTGGCTGCGCGCCGACTTTGCGCTGGTCAAGGCCTGGAAAGGCGACACCACGGGCAACCTCATCTTCAAGGGGACGGCCCGCAACTTCAACCCCATAATGGCCGCCGCCGGCAAGATCACCATCGTGGAGGTGGAAGAGCTCGTCGAGCCGGGCACGCTCGACCCCAACTTCATTCACACCCCCGGCATCTACGTCCAGCGCATCTTCCAGGGCAAAGCCTACGAAAAGCGCATCGAGCAGCGAAC
>DAIMZG010000113.1:2693-5865 GCA_036734065.1 Catalimonadaceae bacterium | reverse complement strand
GGTCGGACTGGGCCTGGGCCCACGCCAACGGCGTCTGGAAGGTGCTGCCCGTGGGACCCGCAGCCGCTTGCAGGCTGATGTTGGGATCATTCAGGTCGGCCACCGTGTAGACAATGTGCATAGGCAACGTGTCGCCCAGGGCGTCAATCAACGGCGTGAACGACTCGAAAACCTGCACGGAAGGCGGCAGGTTGTCGGGGAGCGTGGCGGGCACCTGCCAGGTGGGCTGGTAGGTACTCTGGGCGAGTGCGGCGAAGGGTGCCCACAAGAGGCACACCAGCACGCGCCAGCGGGGTAGAGAAAAGCGCATAAGCAGTAAGATGTAGTGATTGAGCCGCAAAAATAGACGGCTTCTAAGGCTCATTCTCTACGGCACCTGCCTGTTAATTGAATGTTAATGTGGGCTTAACAAACAAGTAACAATTTTCCTGATTGGCCCTCTTCAAATTATTTTATCATCAAGATTCATTTTTGCCATGGCGTTGCATAAGGTTCGCGCGCACAAAGCGCATTGGCCAACCGGATTCTTTGGATATAGTATTTAATGTGTTTATTTACGGTTAAATCACGTATCCATGCTACGTATCCATGCTTTTCTCCTGTGGGCGGCCTGCCTGGCAGTGGGGTGTGCCCCCTACGCTGCCTACCCCCCACCGACAAAAATGATCCCGCTCGCGCTGGCCCCGCACCAAGACCCGGTGGATGTGTTTTTCCCCGGAGAGAAACTGCCCGTGCAGTATCTCCGGATGGAAATGCTGGAAGCCTCCGGCCCATCGCGCGAAACCTTCTCGCAGTTGGTAGAAAGGCTCAAGGCGCAGGCCCGCACCCGTGGCTACGACGGACTCCTCATCACCCAGCAAAACAATGGCTGGAACGAATGGGGGCCAGTGCGAGAGGTGTTCGCCATCGGCATTTTGTATCCAGAGCGGCTCACAGCCCTCGACCAGCTTGTGCGCACCGAAACGTTCCACCTGCCCGAAGACCAGGAAGGCCAAGTACCGTACTTTACTATTCATTACAGGCCCGACGGGCAGCCCGCCGACACGCTGAAGGCCTCTACGCCGCAGCACCGTGACTATCTGCGCTACATCAAGCCCTTTGACCTGCACTTCCTCGTTGAAGACACGCGTCGGCCCTGGATGTACCGCCACCAAAAAGATGGGGTGATTCGACAGCGGCGCTACGGCAATCCGGTGACGTCGGGCACTGACCAGGTGGTGTACGTACGACTCTTGCCCAGCTACGACTCCACGCTGCAGCAATCGGTGGTCCGGCAGGTGACTGTCACCCAAAACCTTAACCTCCCCAATCAGAAAATATTCACGATTGACCTCACCTACAACGCGCAGGCGCAGCTTACGGAAAAGCGGGTGGCCGAAAACGGGACGTTGCTGCAACGCGAGGTTTTCGAGTTTAATGCCGACGGTCGTCCCGACGGGCGGCTGGTTTACCGCTACCACCGCGAAGAAGAAAAATTGGTACTCTACTCCTACTACGATTACTACACCGTGGAAGCGCTCACCTTGGAGATGCCCGAATAGAACCCATCGCGCCACAACGCCTGCGCTGACTCGCTCCTCAAAAGTACGATGTGTTCGAAAAGCGACGGTGTGATTCGCCGTCATCGGCTGCTTCTCTTTGAGGCCTTTTTTGGCCCTGCCCAAGGGCTAAATGCGGGAAAATTCTGCACGCAGAAGCGCACTAAATCGCCGCGTACGCATACTCGATTATTTTTACGTGGTGTCCCGAAAATTTCCCCTATTTTAGTCGGGTTAAAAAGGGCAAACCCTCAACCCATTTTCGTAAGAAAAAGCCAGCTTAAAAAAGGAGCATGCGTACTCATTTTTAGCATCATTCACTTGGCACGTTCCGCGCCTGCTTGCCCGCCCACGACCAATTCATGACCTGGCCTCAGGCCTGCTCGCCGCCCGCGAGCGTACGTTTGCGCAGTTCTTCGAGGGCCCGCTGGCCTTCGCGGGCAAAGGCCACGTTGCAGTATTTGGCCTTGTCGTCAATGCGGCGCGACGAGTTTTCCTTCAACTGCCAGTCGTAGATGAGCTGATGGGCCCGCTTAACGGTGATGGCCGGCAGGTAGAGGTTGATATTCTTGTCGGTGACCCGCCACTGCCGCAGCAGCCGGACGGCTTCGGCCACGGCGGGCTCTTTCCACATGCCCGTTTCGGGAATGCGATCCTGGGCCTTGGTGAGCCGAAACACCAGCCCCGTCACCCGGGGACGGCCCACGGTACCCTCCTGGGCGTAGGTGAGTTCGTAGTCGAAGGCCACCTCCGTATCGGACAGCTCCAGCAGGGGCTGCTGCAGGGTGCAGCGCACCAGGTCTTTGTTGGTTTGGTGGCGTTTGTAGCGAAAACTCCCGGTTTTCTTCTGCTTAACGGGCTTGCCGTACTTGTCCATCAGCGGGCCGCAGTCCATCAGGTCGCGGTATTCGTCGAGGCTCACGTGCCAAACGCGCGTGTCTTTGAAGGCCGACAGAATCTCGTAGAGCCGCAGCGAATACCAGCTCTTGAGGTGCATAAACTGCCCCAGGCTGTAGCGCGTGAAGTGCGTAAGTTGCAGCAGGTAGGGCGCCAGTTGCGGGTTGATAATCACCGTGATGATGCCGTTGTCCAGCCCCACGGCCCGGTCTTGCGAGGTGTCGAGCAGGCTGCGGATGAACCACTTGTCGGTTTGGGTACACTGAAATTGCCAGACGGTCTTGACCAGTTGGATCAGGGCCTTTTTGACTTCCTCGCGGGCGTCTTTAACGGACATGTTCGTGTCCTGGGCCAGGTCGTTGAGCTTGAACTGGTAGTAATCCTGCAACTTGTGCTCGTTGCGGTTGATCTGCTCGAGCACGCAAGTGAGGATTTTTTTGGCCATGGGCGATACCTTCTCCTGCCGGGCGAAGGTCACGTTCCAGTGCTGGGTCACCTTGCGCGATTCGTCCGTATCCCGCAGGTCAGGGCTGTGGCCATTGCGGGTGCGATTCGGCAGTTGGAGGACTTCCCCGGCGGCCAGGCCACCTCCGCTCCGGGCGGGCAGCGCGGGCAACGTGGTGCCTGAGAACAAATCAGGTTGCGCAGCCGCCTGGTTATTGGCCGCCCGAACGTTTGCAGGCCGACCCACTTTGGCCCGACCGTCCGCGGCCCGACCGTCCGCGGCCCGACCGTCC
>DAIMZG010000113.1:0-2593 GCA_036734065.1 Catalimonadaceae bacterium | reverse complement strand
CCGACCCACTTTGGCCCGACCGTCCGCGGCCCGACCGTCCGCGGCCCGACCGTCCACTACCCGGCCGTCCGCCGCTTGATCTACCGACGAGGGGCTGGAGACCTCCAAACCCACATCTTTCAAAAATTCTCCAATTCTCTTCGCCATGAGTGCTGATTTTGGATGTGCTACAAGCAAACTTTCGTAAAGCTAAACGCAAATTTCACCAAATTTTAAATTTAAGGACAAAAGTTATCAACACCTTTTATTGCCACCAAAACTCCCTTTATTCTCTCGAAAAGACGGGTAGAACTCCCTTTATTCCCCCGAAAAGACGGGTAGAACTCCCTTTATTCGTTTTACTCCTTATTGTATTAACTACTATTGTTTTTACTACTACTTTAGTTTGTGGCTAATAGGGTGAAAAAAAATCGCCTGCGAATGTGGACAAAGAAACAAAAACGAAATCCTCAGACCTGCGGACGCTAACCTGCATGTTATAACACATTTTGCTTTGTTACGCCCTCCAAGCCCGGAATTTACCAGGTGGATTACCCCGTCCCAAGTCCGGGTATCCGTCTCCCTGCCCTGTCACAAGTACCGATTCGCCCCCCCCGCCAAGCCCGATGGCCCGCGTAGCTGGGCATTTTAACATAAATAAGGCCATTCTTCTTATTACTATTGCTGTATGAGGGCGCGGATATCGGGGGATTTATGCCCGCTTTTGGGTAGGAAAACGGGCCTTTTGGGGGGGTAGATGTGCGTAGAGGGCGCGTAAGGCCAGATTTTGGCGGGCAAAAATCCCTTTATTCCCCAAGCGCGCTTCCCGCCCGCGGTCAATTCGCCCTCTTTCCCGCGGCTTGATGCCCTCAGCGTGCGGAATTTGCCGCTATTTGCGCGAATACGGCACCCTTTGACACACGCCCCAACCCCTTGCCAAAGCGCCGGGACAAACCACCCACAACGACCAGCCCGGTGGGGAACGGGAAAGCCAGAAGCATCGGAGCCGCCCTCCACACCGCCACAGCACACGATCACGGATTTCGCACACAAGGTACATCCTACGGGCCAGAATTAATTATACATGATGTTTATGGGGAAATGGTACATCCCAGAGGCTGGCTTGCCATTGCCCATGTGACCACCGCTTCCAAAGAATCAACGTAGGGGGGAAAAAGCTGACACTTCGCCTAGTGAACAAGCGCCGACCAAGCGCCCGCCCACGGGCAAGAGAATCCGACAAACGGCGCTTGGCTGCGGGTCCCTGACAACGGAAACGACCCCGCAAGCCCTCAACGCCTTTTCCGGCGCGCACAACGAATTCTTAGGGTCATAGACGAGCTACTCAGCCCCCGATATCAAAAATCGATTATACGTGATGTTTATGCCCAATACTTGCCGTTGGCCCTTCGGTGAATTTACCGCTTCTTATCAGCGTGTAAGGTTCATCCATCAAGTGCACGCGTACCCCCGGGCCGCGCATCGTAGCTTGGGCCACTGTCCTTACCCATGGGTTTCCGGTGGGCAAAAACCCGGTAGGCCCACTGGCTCCGCAGGGCGGATGTAAGACTGATGGGCTAAAATGAGCAAGACCAAATTTAGAATTTACCTCGTAGAGGATGATCCCTGGTACGGGCAGATTTTGCTGCACTACCTGGGGCTGAATCCGGACTACGAGTTAACCCTGTTCTCGTCCGGAAAGGATTTGCTCGATAATCTGCACCAGAAACCCGATCTGGTTTGCATGGACTTTGGGCTGCCCGATACGTCGGGTGACAAGCTCTTCCGCGAGATCGTCCGCCGCGATGCCCAATTGCCCGTGATTGTCATCAGCGGCCAGGAAGAAATCAGCGTGGCCGTAGCCCTGCTCAAATCGGGGGCGCGGGACTACATCCCCAAGGACGACCACACCCGGGAGCACCTCTGGAAATCCATCCTGCACATTCGGGAGAATCTCTCCCTCCGGCAGGAGGTAGAGGCGCTGCGCGCGGAACTGGTGCAAAAGTACAGCTTCGAAAACAGCATCATTGGCCAGAGCGACGCGGTCAAAAACACGTTTCGCCTGCTGCAAGAGGCCATTCGTTCCCACATCAACGTTTCGCTCACGGGCGAAACGGGCACCGACAAAGAAGTCTATGCCCGGGCGATCCACTTCAACAGCGAGCGGAAAAAAAAGCCATTCGTAGCCGTCAATATGGGCGCCATCCCTCCCGAGCTGGTAGAAAGCGAATTGTTTGGGCACGAAAAGGGCGCTTTTACCGGGGCGATCGGCACTAAAATTGGCAAATTTGAGGAGGCGCAGGGAGGCACCCTTTTTCTCGATGAAATTGGGGAGCTCGACCTGGCCTTACAACGCAAACTGCTGCGGGCCGTCCAGGAGCGCGAGGTGGTGCGCGTGGGCAGCAACAAGCCCATCAAAGTGGATATCCGACTGATTACAGCTACCCACAAAAACCTGGCGGAAGAAGTGAAAGCGGGGCATTTTCGGGAAGACCTGTTTTTTAGAATCATGGGCCTGCCGATTGAGTTGCCTCCCCTGCGCCACCGCGACCAGGACGTGGGGTACGATTTCAATATGATGTAAGAATTTCTAACTTGCTAAAAGCTAAACCTC
>DAIMZG010000112.1:0-5882 GCA_036734065.1 Catalimonadaceae bacterium | reverse complement strand
GCCACCAGGGCACCAGCAGCAGGATGGCCAGCCACGACCCCGGTTTGTGGTAGTCTACGTACAGAAAAGGCTGAAAGGCCAGTGCCCACAGGTACGGACTGGCACCGAGCACCAGCCGCCACAGGGTTACCGTCAGCCAAGGGGCGATCAGGGCCGTGGCAAGTAGCACGATCTTGATGGCCAGCAATCCTTCTATACCAAAAGCCCTTTTGACGAGCGAGGTCACGTAGAAAATTAGCGGTGGGTAGTGGGGGGGTAGGTCGCGGTAGTAAAAATCTACCCAAAACGTTTTGTAGTACGCCATCTTGTTGACGGCCGATAGCACATAACGATTATCGCTTTCGGCACCCAGAAAAGGCCCATCTACGCCTGCCAGATAGAGGGCCATGAAGGTGGCCAGCACCAGGCCGCAAAGGGCAGGCACTACCTGTTGCAACCACCGCTGCCCGACCGGCCCCAGCCGCGCCGACGCCAGGGCTGCGGCCAGCAGTCCGAGCCAGGTCATCACCCGCAAGACCATCAAATTGGCTTCGTAGTAGGGATATTCAGCTATCTGTGGATACCCGCGCGAAAGGTTGCGCAGCATAATGGCTGCCAAGGGCAGAAAGACCAGCCAGAACAGCACCAAGGGCAACTGCTGACGCCAGGAAGTCCGGACGGAAGGTAAAAGCGTGGTTCGCAAGCGATCAGGCGGCGTGCACCGGGGTTAGTTTTGCGATCAAAGTACGCATCTCGGGCCGAAGCGTCCAAAGCAGTACTGAATTTGCTACGCCAGTTAAATAGAAATAGAACCCCCAAGCCCATAAACGGAACGCTCACCCTATTTTTGATTTGACGGGAGATTCTCGTGCGTTTCATTGAGAATTATTGTCTTGGCGTACTATTTATTCTATACAAAATCATTTTACGATACGATGATGGAATTAAAGATCGAAGGATTAAACAAGCAGTATGCCAATGGCGTGCACGCCCTGCGTGATGTCCACCTGCATATCCGCAAAGGAATGTTCGGCCTTTTGGGCCCCAACGGGGCGGGCAAGTCGTCGCTGATGCGCACGCTGGCCACTTTGCAAGAGGCCGACAGCGGCACGGCCACGCTAGGCGACATCAACGTATTGAAAGATAAGGACGCTGTCCGGCGGGTGCTGGGCTATTTGCCGCAGGAGTTTGGGGTTTATCCGCGCACTTCGGCGGTGGACTTGCTGCACCACCTGGCCGTGCTCAAGGGCTTCGACCGCCTGGCCGAACGGCGCGAGATGGTAGATTACCTACTCCAGAAAGTCAACCTGTACGAACACCGCAAAAAGGCCGTCAGCAGCTATTCGGGCGGCATGCGCCAGCGCTTCGGCATTGCCCAGTGCCTGATTGGCAACCCCCAGTTGGTTATCGTGGACGAACCCACGGCCGGGCTAGATCCGGGCGAACGTAACCGCTTCTACAACATCCTCAGCGAAATAGGCGAGCAGGTGATCGTGATTTTGTCCACGCACATTGTGCAAGACGTGCGCGAGCTGTGCGTGCAGATGGCCATCATGGATCAGGGACAAGTATGCTACCACGGTTCTACGGACGACGCGCTGGCCCTAATCCGGGAAAGGGTGTTCGAGAAGCGGGTAGATAAACACGAGCTGGCGCATTATCAGCAGCAATACCAGGTCATCAGCAACAAGCTGGTGGGGGGGCAGCCCCAGATCCATGTGTTCTCTGAGCAGGCACTCAACGGCGATTTCGTACGGGCCGAAGAGAGCCTCGAAGACGTGTACTTCGCCAAACTCAATGCTTTGATCTGACCTAGACGCCAACCCTATGTGGAAATTTTTCAATTACGAAGTTTGGTATTGGCTACGTACGCCGATGCTTTGGATTTTCCTGTTTGTCGTCTCGCTGCTCGTGTTCGGGGCGGTGGCGTCCGAACAAGTACAGATTGGCGGGGGGGTAGGCAATATGTACAAAAACGCCCCCACGGTGGTGCAGTTCTACTACGGTATCATGTCGCTGATATGCCTGCTGATGACCACCGCGTTTATGAACGCGACGGCCAACCGCGATTTCAGCACGGGCATGTACCAGTTTGTGTTCACTTCGCCCATTCGCCAGCGCGACTATTTTTTTGGCAAGTTTCTGGCGGCTTGGCTGGTGGCAATTATCCCCTTGCTGGGCGTTTCGATCGGGGTCTTGCTGGGCCCGCTGATGCCGTGGGTACAGCCCGAGCGTTATGGCCCCGTGATCGCCAATGGCCATCTCTACGGCCTGCTGGCCTTTGGCCTGCCCAACACCCTGATTGCCGGGTCGCTGCTCTACGCATTGGCTACGGTTTTTCGCAGTCAAATAGTGTCCTTCGTAGGCGCCATGCTGATCTTGGTGTTTTACGTGGTAAGCCAGGGCTTTACGGCGGACCTGGAAAAAGAATGGCTGGCCAATTTGCTCGATCCCTTTGGCTTTCAGCCCCTCCAGACACTCATCAAATACAAAACTACGGAAGAAAAAAACCTCCTGGCCACGCCCCTAGAAGGTCAGTTGCTGCACAACCGGGCTTTGTGGGTGGGGCTGAGCATGGTGCTGCTGGGGGTGATGTACACCCGCTTTTCTTTCTACACCCGCAAGCAAAGGGTACGGAGGCGCAAAGCAGACGCGGCCCCCGCCCCGGCCAAGCCACTGCCTGTCGAATACCGACCGGTGTCGGCCCCTGCGCGCCTCCATCCGGGGCATGCCTTTTGGCACATGGTGAGCTTCGAAACGCGATCGATTGTCAAAAATCAGACATTTCTGATCATTGTCCTCATTGGCTGGATCAACCTGATCACCAGCCTAACCAGCTTTACGGGCAACTACGGCACGCCCCGCTACCCGGTCACCTACAACGTGATTGACGCCATTCAGGGATCCTTCTACCTGTTTCTGATCGGCATCATTGTGTTCTACTCGGGCACGCTGGTCTGGTGGGAGCGCGACGCGCACATCGCCGAAATTGAGGATGCCACCCCCGTTCGTACCGGCCAGCGGTTTGCCTCCAAACTGCTGGCCATGCTGATCAGCATCTTCCTGATCCTGTGCAGCACGATCTTGGTGGGGGTGGTGGCCCAGGCACTTTTTGGCTACACCCGTTTCGAGTTGGGGGTGTACGCTTGGCAACTCTTGGTACTGGACATGCTGGGCTTTGCCTACCTGGTGGTGATGGCCCTGCTGCTTCATTACCTGATCAACAATCGCTACGTAGCTTATTTTGCTTTCGTGGCTTTTCTGGTGCTTAACACGTTTATCTGGCCGGTGCTGGAGCTCAACAGCAACATGCTCGCCTTTGGCGGAAGCCCTTCGGTGACCTATTCCGACATGAATGGGTTCGGGCCTTTTGTGCCCGGACTGGTGGGCTTTCACGTGTACTGGATTCTCTTTTGCGCGATACTCAGCCTGCTAGTGTACGCCTTCTACGTGCGGGGCCGGGAAACGCGTTTTGGAATGCGCTGGCAAACGGCCCGGCAGCGCCTCTATAGGCGGCGCATTCCGCTGGCCGCGCTCAGCGTGCTGTTTGCCGCCTGGGCGGGTTGGGTGTACTACAACGTGGAGGTGCGCAATTCCTATCTGACGTCCAAAGCGCAAGAAAGACGATCGAAGGAATACGAACTGGCTTACAAGCAGTACGAAGGCCTGACGCAGCCCCGCTGGCGCTCCATTGACTACCAAATTGAGATCATGCCCTACGCACGGGATCTGTTTGTGGAGGTTAATGCCTGGGTGACCAATGCGAGCGACGAATCCATACCCGCCCTGCACTTCACCTTGCCCACCATGCCCGATTCGGTGGTTATCGAAATTGCCGGGGCTTCGCTCGAGCTGGACGACGAACGACTCTATTACCGCATCTATACCCTGGCCGAGCCCCTGGCCCCCGGCGATTCGCTGCCCATCCGGGTGCGGTCGCAGAAGGTGACCCGTGGCTTCGAAAACGAGGTCAGCTTTACGTCCCTGACGCAAAACGGCACTTTCTTCAATAACCAGGACATCCTGCCTGTGTTTGGCTACGTGCGCCAGGCCGAGATTAGCGACAAGAACAAACGTCAGAAACTGGGACTGCCCCCCCGGGTGCGCCTGTCTCCGCTCGACCCCCCGCACCCCACGGCCCGGCAGAATAACTACATATCGTCTGATGCCGACTGGACGCAGGTACGCACCGTGATCAGCACGGCGCCCGACCAGATAGCCATTGCCCCCGGCAGCCTGCGCCGCGAATGGGTGGAGGGTGATCGCCGCTACTTCGAATACCAACTCGACCAGGCGTCGGTCAACTTCTACTCGTTCATCTCGGCCCGCTACGAGGTGGCCCGCGAAAAATGGCAGGATGTTGATTTGGAGGTATACTACATCCCCGAACACGCCTACAACGTGCCCAACATGCTGAAGAGCATGCGGGCGTCGCTGTCGTACTACACCGAGCACTTCGGTCCTTACTTCCACCGGCAGTGCCGGATCATCGAGTTTCCGCGCTACGGCTCGTTTGCCCAGGCCTTCCCGGGCACCATGCCCTACAGCGAGGGCATTGGCTTTGTGGCCGACTTACGCAACGTCACCGACGACGACATTGACCTGGTGTACTACGTGGTGGCCCACGAAATGGCCCACCAATACTGGGCACATCAGGTCATCGGGGCGTCTATGCGTGGCACCGAAATGATGAGCGAAAGCTTTGCGCAGTACGCCGCCCTGATGGTGATGGAAAAAACGTACGGACGCGACAAGATGAACAAGTTTCTCAAGTACGAGATGAACAGCTACTTGCGTGGCCGCAGCAACGAGCTAGAAGCCGAACGCCCCCTGGCCGAAACCGAGAACCAAGGATATATCCACTACAACAAAGGTTCGGTGGTGATGTACTACTTGAAAGAAATGATCGGGGAGGCGCAGGTGAATAAGGGCTTGCGCCAGCTTATCGCTCAGTACGCCTACCGCGAGCCACCCTATCCGACCTCGGCTTCGGCTGTCTCGGCCTTTCGGAGCGTCACGCCCGACACGCTCCAGTACCTCATTGACGATATGTTCACGCACATCACCTTGTTCTCGAACCGGGTGACCGAAGCCACTTATCAGCCCGAAGGCGAAGGCTATCGGGTTACCCTGACGACCTTCTCCGAAAAATTTCGGGCCGACTCGCTGGGCGGGCAAACACTCGTGCCTCTCGACGACTACATTGACGTAGCCGTGTTCGCCCCGACCGACGCAAAGAACAACCTCGGCAAGCCGTTGGTCTACGAGCGAGTGAAGATTCGTGAGCCCGAGAACATATTCACCTATTGGGTGCCCGAAAAGCCGCAGCGGGCCGGTATCGATCCATACAATTACCTAGTGGATCGCGTGCCAGACGACAACGTAAAGCGTGTGAGTACCCCATAAACCCGTAGGGGCGACCCTTGTGGTCGCCCCGAATGCGAATACGGCGGTCGCCCCGAATGCGAATACGGCGGTCGCCCCGAATGCGAATACGGCGGTCGCCCCATACGCCGCGCAATGTAATAACAAGAAAAAAACCAATGAATCGATATAACCCAAATATTCACCACCGCCGATCAATCCGTTTGCGCGATTATGATTATGCGCAAGCAGGATTGTATTTCATCACCATTTGCGTACAAGACCGCGCCTGTCTGTTAGGCCGCATCGATAAGGGAATCAGCCGTGGGGATCGTTCACGCCTAATCTTGAACGATGCGGGCCACATGGTAGCGACCCAATGGGCAAATTTGATAACACGGTTTTCGGATATCGAATTACACGAATACGTGGTCATGCCCAATCATTTTCACGCCATTTTAGAAATCGTAGGGGCGACCCTTGTGGTCGCCCCCGATACGGATTTGGCGGTCGCCCCCGATACGGATTTGGCGGTCGCC
>DAIMZG010000111.1:0-5922 GCA_036734065.1 Catalimonadaceae bacterium | reverse complement strand
GTATTACCGTAGAGACGCGATCCATCGCGTCTGACCTGTAGAGACGCGATTCATCGCGTCTGACCCGCCGGCAATTAGACAATTGGCAAATGAGGTATGATTCAATGTACGAACGTAGCCATGCGACGATGTGCGAACATGCCCCCGTGCGCCTGGGCCCGCCAATGCCCACCGCACGGCCACCGATTGCCTCTGCAAGACGCGATGAATCGCGTCTCTACTGTGATTAGGCGTAGTTGTTGAGCATGACGGGCATCACGAGCATGAGCACGTCTTCGCCCGATTTGGGTTCGGCCGGTACGATCAGCCCGGCGCGGTTGGGGGCCGAGAGCGAAATCTTGACCACGTCCGACTCTAGGTTCTGCAGCATTTCCATCAGCAGCCGCGCGTTGAAGCCAATCTCCATCGGGGTGCCTTCGTATTCACAGGCCAGCACTTCGCTGGCTTCGTTCGAAAAATCTAGGTCTTCGGCCGATACTTCCAGCTCGTTGGCCGACAAGCGAAAGCGCACCTGGTGCGTGGTTTTGTTGGCGTAGATGGCAATGCGTTTAAGACAGCCGAGCAGGTCGTGGCGGTCAATGGTCACCACGTGGGGATTATTGACGGGAATGGCATTTTCGTAATCGGGAAAGCGCTCATCAATCAGGCGGCAGACCATCCGCAGGTTCTGAAAATGAAAAAAGGCATTCGACTGATTGAAGGACAGTTGCAGCGTGGTGCTTTCGCTGGGCAGGCTGTTTTTGAGCAGCGTCAGGGCACGGCGCGGCAAAATCAAGGACGTGTCGCCTTCGGTGCCGACGTCGCGGCGGCGGTAGCGCACCAAGCGGTGACCGTCGGTGGCCACAAAGGTGGCGTGGGCGTCCTGCAGTTGGGCCAGCACGCCCGTCATGGCCGGGCGCAATTCGTCGTTGCTGGTGGCAAAAATGGTGTTGCCCACGGCCCGGGCCAGGATGTCGGTAGCCACCTCGATGCGTTGCCCGCCTTTGGGCGGCTCGGGCACTTTGGGAAAGTCCACCGCATTTTCGCCCGATAGCTTGTAGTGCCCGTTGCGCGATACGATCTCGATGCTGTAGGTATCTTCGTCAATGGAAAAAGTCACGGGCTGATCGGGCAGGTTCTTGAGCGTGTCCATCAGGATGCGTGCCGGAATGGCAATGCGGCCCGGCGTTTCGGCCTTCACCTCGTCGAGCTCCAGCGTCATGGTGGTTTGCAGGTCCGAAGCCGTCACGAGCAACTTGTCGGGCTGAAGGTCGAAGAGGAAATTTTCAAGAATCGGCACAACCGGGTTGCTGGCGACCACGCCGTTGATGCGGGCGAGCTCTTTGAGCAGCTTGGTGGAAGAGATGACGAATTGCATAGGTGATTTTTTGAGACCGGAAAAGTAAAGAAAAAGCGTCAGTTTCTTACCTCATCGGCTCGATTTAGCGACGTAGTCGGCGGCTCGTTTCGGAAAGCTTCACGCCGGAGCAACAATTTCTCCAGGCGTTGTTTTTGCACCGTCACGCCCTCGGCCTGCGGGCCTTCGCCCAGCAGCCCGATCATGCGGTCGGGGTTGTCGGTGCCGGTGTCGTCGAGCAAGCGGTAGAGCCGGAGCTGAACGGGCTGCGGTGCATCGCGGGCGCGCAGCGTGATCGTGACGGGGGGCGTGAGCAGGTGCAGCGAGTCGCGGTATTGCGGGTCGAGTTGCGGCAAAAACATCTCGACCGACTGGTCGGCAAACTGCGCTGCGTAGGAATAGATTTTATCCGGATCGGCGTCGGGTAGGTCGGGCATGCGCAGTTGTTCGCCGCTGCGGCGAATGACGACGCTGGCCTGGGGGTCGTCGGCGTATTGCACGGCCAGCACGTTGAGGTCTTCGGGAGCTGTGTCAAACACCTGCCGACTGCGCCAGGTGGATTCTTTGGTATTAAAGCGGTTGTGCACAAAACCCCGGTGCCCGCGGATAAAAACCACGTAGGGCTGCTCGGCCCCCTCGGCCAGAAAGTGGGAGCCAATGTCGTCGAGGGCTTCGCGGCCTACAAAAAATACGTGCGTACGGCGGTTGCCTTGGTACACCTCCACCTTGGTGCTGGAAGTCGAAAGCTCGATGATGACGTTGTCGCGAGCGGCGCGGGGTACGGGATGGCGCACTTCCAGCGCCTGGAGGGTGCCCAGCAGCATTTGCATCATTTGCGCTTCGGCCGGGTAGCGGTCATTGACCTGCCAGCCGGTCGGCGTACGCGTCAGCAGCACACGCTCGCCGGTTTTGGCGGCCATAAAAATCTTGTCCACCGCCGCCGTATCGCGGACGGCAAAGGCATTGTCAGCAGCCTGCGTGGTGTCTTGCGCCGGGCGGGGCCAAAGCCACCAACTAAGCAGGGCAAGGAGAAGGAGGGTCGTCAGGGCCAGCCAGGCGCGGGGTTGTCTCATCCGGCAAAAATAAGCAATCCCCTGCGTTGGGCGCGCACGGCCGACTCGGCGGCGTGGCCCGCCGTATTTTTTCGCCACCAATTTGTCGCCTATATTGAAGAGCGGATGCGATTTGTTCGGATTCGCGCTTTCATTTTCCTGACAACGCCTATGCCTTCTACGCGCCCCCGCACCCCCGACCGTACCACGCTGATTGTGGACATGATCGAACGTCACTTCGACCAGTACCAGCAGGCTTTTCGCACCATCGCCCTGCGGGGCTGGCACCGCTTTATGCGTGCTGAGTGGCTCGATATCCAGGCCGACTCTAAGGAACGGTTGGCCCTTTACCGCCTGCACGTGCAAGAGGCCGCCGAAACCGTCGGCGAAATGCTGGGGTCGCAGGCCCACGACCGCCTGCGGTGGGGCGAAATTCGCACCCGCTACGCCGAGCGCATGGCCGCCCGGATGGACTACGAAATCGGCGAGACGTTCTATAACTCGGTTTGCCGCAAAGTTTTTGGCAATGCCGCCGCCGATAACTCCACCATGTTTGTGACGTCGGGCGTGGCCCCGCGCCTGCTGCGCTCCGAACTGCTCATCTACCGCGAATACGAGCTACGGCCCCACCGCCTGCGCGAAGTGATCAAATTGATACTGCTCGACTACGGCTTCGACGTGCCCTTTCGCGACCTCGACCGCGACGTGAGCCACATCGTACGCGCCGTGCGGGCCGACCTGCCGCACCTCCAGGAAACCCCGCCCCGCCGCATCCGCGTGCAGGTGATGAAGTCGGTTTTCTTCCGCAACAAGGCCGCGTACCTGATTGGCCGGGCCTACGTGGACGAAGAGATGGTACCGTTGGTGGTGCCCATCATGCACCAGGAAGACCGGGGCCTGACGGTGGATACGATCATCTTCGACTCCGGCCAGATCGGCACCATCTTCAGCTACACCCGCTCGTATTTTTTGGTCAAGGTTAACATTCCGTCCGAGTTTGTGGCCTTCCTCAAAACCCTCATGCCCCACAAGAAGGTATCCGAGATCTACAATTCCATCGGGTACAACAAACACGGCAAAACCGAGCTGTACCGGGATTTGCGCCAGCACCTGCGCACCACCAAAGACCAGTTCATCATGGCCCCCGGCATCAAAGGCATGGTGATGTCGGTGTTCTTGCTGCCTTCCTACAACATCGTCTTCAAGCTCATCAAAGATCACTTCGACCCACCCAAGTCCAGCACGCGGCACGAAGTAAAAGAAAAATACAAGCTCGTTTCCGACCACGACCGCGTCGGCCGCATGGCCGATACGCACGAGTTTGAGAACCTGGTCTTTCAGCGCGACCGCTTCGATCCGCAACTGCTCGACGAGCTGCGCCGCGTGGCCCCTTCGCTGCTCACCGAAGACGGCGAACAAGTCATGATTCGCCACCTCTACACCGAGCGGCGCATGGAGCCGCTCAACCTCTACCTGGCCGAGGCCACACCCGCCGAAGCCGAAGAGGCCATCATCGAGTACGGTAATGCCATTAAGCAACTGGCCGCAGCCAATATTTTTCCGGGCGACATGCTGCTCAAAAACTTCGGTGTCACGCGCCACCGCCGGGTAATCTTCTACGACTACGACGAGATCGTCTTCCTCACCGAGTGCAACTTCCGGCGCATTCCCGAACCGCGCAACATGCAGGAACTCTACAGCAGCGAGCCGTGGTATTCCGTGGCCGAAAACGACGTGTTCCCCGAGCAGTTCGTCAGCTTTTTGGTGGGAGGGGAACTGCGCAAAATCTTCGAGCGCGTACACGGCGACCTGTTCGACGTGGCCTTCTGGCAAGAAACGCAGGTTCGCATTCGGCGCGGCGAGGTTATCCACGCCTACCCGTACGGCGATCAGCAGCGCTTTGTCCACCGCTGGGCGCGGCGCAAGACCGCTCCGGTCAGCAACGAATGACGCCGTCGGTCATCCAGCAGCCCGCAAAAGGCGACTGTCCCTGCCGCGAAAGGTGAAACATGAACACGGCCGAGCGCCCCAGCGCGTCCACCAGGCGCACCCGCTGCGTGGCCTGCTCGCCCCGTACGGTCAGTGCGCCCATCTGTACGTGGCGGTACTGCAATAAAAAGGCGTAGAGGGGATTTTGTACCATCCGGACAAAACGATCGAGGGGACCGGTGGTTTCCTTGTTGGCCGGCGAAGCAAAGTTGAAGGTGGCGCAAATGCCGTAGTTGGGGTAGGGTAGGTTGTTGGTGCGGAGCAGGGTCAGTTGCAACTCCACCACCTCGCGCGGCGTCATGTCCGGGTGAGGTTGGGGCAAATCAATATCCAAAGGCAACAGACGCGTCCACATAAGCACAGGCTCTATGACCAAAGATAGCCAATTGCCCAGCGACTTGATGTAAAAAATTCAGGTATTATTTATTTTTGATATTCGAATATGCAAATAAGAAACCCAAAAAAGTATTGTAAGATGTGTTTTGGTGGGCTGACCTTCGCTTTGGTGTCGAAGGCCAGCCCCCGAAAATCGGGCTGGGCCCGGCCATAGCGGCGGCCGGAGGCTTGTCCAAAATCAGTAACCCATCAGCAACCATGACGCACGAATCGGCAGATGTATTAATTGTGGGCGCCGGTCCGGCGGGTTGCGCGGCGGCCCTGGCCCTGCGCGGCAGCGGGGCCCGCGTGGTGTTGCTCGACCGCCACGCCTTCCCGCGCGACAAGGTCTGCGGCGACGCCATCGGCGGCCGGGTCGAGCGCGTGCTCACCGACCTCGACCCGGCCTACGGCGCGGCCCTGCGCGCATTTGCCGTCAAAACGACCATCCACGGCTGCCGCGTGACGGGCCCCAACGCCCGCCATTTCGAACTGCTCTTCGAGCGGCGCGGCTACGCCAGCCCCCGCCTATCTTTCGACGATTTCCTCTACCAACTCGTGGCCACGTACACCGATACCCGCTTGCACACCCCGGCCACGGTGCGCACCGTGGTGCCCGATGCGCAGGGCGTCACCGTAACCACTCGGGAGGGGACAACCTGGCGGGCGCGGCTGGTGATCGGGGCCGACGGGGCGCAGTCGGTGGTGGCGCGCGCCTTGGGCCACCGCCTCGACCGGGCCCACCACGGCGGCGGCGTGCGGGCCTACTTCCGGGGCGTGGCGCCCCCCGCCCACGCCTCCGGCCCGATGCTGGAGTTTTTCTTCCTGCGCGACCACTTACCGGGCTATTGCTGGATTTTCCCCCTGCCCGACGACACCTGGAACGTCGGCTTCGGCATGGTCTCGCGCGACATTGCGGCGGGGCGGGTGGATCTGCGGAGTAGTTTGGCGCGCATCGTCGGCACGGCGCCCGGCCTGCGCGACCGCTTCCAAAGTGCCGAACGGCTCGGACCCGTGGTGGGCTTTGGGCTGCCGTTCGGTTCGCGGCGGCGTCCGCTGACTGGACAAGGGCTATTGCTGGCGGGCGATGCGGCTTCGCTTGTAGATCCGGCCAGCGGCGAAGGCATCGGCAATGCCGTACTGAGCGGACGGCTGGCGGGTGCCCACGCC
>DAIMZG010000110.1:0-5991 GCA_036734065.1 Catalimonadaceae bacterium | reverse complement strand
CGTTGCGGTAATTGGCCTCGGTTTCGAGGGTACCGTCGCGGTAGTAGGTGCGGGTTAGGCCATTTTGCTGGCGATCGGTATAGTGGATCTCCTGCCGGATACCGCCGCCGGGATAATACTCCGTCATCAGCCCTTCGGGCCATTCATTGACAAAGCGACCTTTCTTGCGGAGCGAGCCGTCGGGAAAGTACGTGTAGAGCGTGTCCTGCAACTGATTGTCCGCGTAGGTGGCCGCTTGCAGCAAGGTGCCATCGGGCGCAAAGGCGCGGTAAGCTCCCTGGCGTTGCCCTACGCGGAAGTTTACCTCCGCCTTTTTTTTTCCGTCGGGATAAAATTCCGTGAAGGTGCTGTCGCGCTGGTTTTGCCGGAAGAAGCCCCGCATTTTGGGCATCCCTTCCTCGTAGAAAAGTGTGTAGGCACCCTCTTTGAGGGTGTCTTCACTCACGATGGCGTAAAACTCTTCGCGCAAGACGCTGGCCTCGGTCGAGTCGTAGTAGGTACGCACGCGCTGCTGACCGTAGCCGTAGCTAGCCACCAACAGTCCTCCTGTACTGCCCAAGCCCAAGAACAGGCTGTACTTCAGGGCCTCAATAATTCTTATCATATCACAAAAAAAGCCGCTTCCACTCAAGGAAACGGCTTTTTGTCAGAAAAAATTGCTTATACTTTTTCCAGCACCATGGCCGAAGCACCGCCGCCGCCGTTGCAGATGCCCAGGGCACCGTAGCGACCATTGTGCTGGTGCAGCACGTTGACCAGCGTCGTGGCGATGCGGGCGCCCGAGCAACCCAGCGGGTGACCCAGCGAAACGGCGCCACCAAAGACGTTTACTTTTTCCTCGCTGACGTCCACCACTTTGTTGAATGCCATCGTCACCACCGAGAAGGCTTCGTTGATTTCGAAGTAGTCAATGTCATTTTTGGTAAGTCCGGCGCGTTGGAGGGCCAGCGGCACGGCCTTGGTCGGGGCGGTCGTAAACCACTCCGGCTCGTGGGCGGCATCGGCAAAAGACACAATGCGGGCCAAGGGCGTGAGGTTGAGTTCTTTGAGCTTTTCTTCGCTGACCAACACCAGGGCCGCCGCGCCGTCGTTGATCGTCGAGGCGTTGGCGGCCGTCACGGTGCCGTCTTTGGTGAAGGCGGGCCGCAGTCCGGGGATTTTCTCGAACATCACTTTCTTAAATTCTTCGTCTTCGGCCATCACGAGCGGATCGCCCTTACGCTGGGGGACGCTCACGGGCACGATCTCGTTTTTGAATTGGCCTTTCTCGGTGGCGGCTGCCGAGCGCTTGTACGACTGGATGGCGAAGGCGTCTTGCTGCTCGCGGGTAATCTCGTACTTCTTGGCCGTGGCATCGGCAAATATGCCCATAGCCAAGCCGTCGTAGGCGTCATCGAGCCCGTCGCGGCCCAGGCCATCCACGATGGCGCCGCCCCCGTAGCCGTAGCCGTAGCGCCCTTGCGGGATATAGTACGGGATGTTGGTCATACTCTCCATGCCGCCGGCGATCATGACGTCGCCGTTACCGATCATGATGTTTTGGGCCGCAAACATGATGGCCTTCGTGCCCGAAGAGCACACTTTATTGATGGTGGTGGCCGGTACGTTGTTGGGCAGACCCGCTCTGATGGCGGCCTGCCGGGCGGGTGCCTGGCCCAGGTTGGCCGACACGACGTTGCCCATGAACACTTCGTTGACTTGGTCGGGGCTGATGCCAGCCCGCTCAATGGCACCTTTGATGGCGGCGGCGCCCAGGTCAATGGCCGTCAGCGGCCGGAACATGCCGCCGAAGCTGCCAAGGGGTGTGCGGACTGCCGACACGATATAGACTGTTTTCATGATAAGGGGGTTAGATTAAGTTGCAAGGTCAATTAAGCAGAAAAGTACCGACTTTCCTTCACCAATCGGGTCGGTTCGGGTCACGAGACTTGCGCGTCTGGTGTTTGCGCTGCTGCAGGTACTGGATTTCGCTATTGCGCATGGCCTCCAGAATCATGCGGGCTTTTTCCTCGGTCAGGTTCATTTCCTCCAATTGCTGGCGGTTGGGCCCCACGGGCGGGCGGCTGCTGTCGGAGTCTTGATCGGGTTTGCCTTCCTCACCGGGCTGCGCGTCGGTATCCTGCGGCGTGCCCTCGTCGCCCTTTTCGCCGGGCTGCTTATCGTCTTCGCCCGACTCTCCATCCTGCTCCTGGCTTTCGCCTTCGCCTTCTTTTTCCTCCCCTTTTTCTTCGTCGGGGATGGTATTGCCTTCGTGCTTGTCGTCCGAAGAAGGGTCGGCATTTGGCTCAGTATCGGGAAAGAGCTTGCGCAGCAACTCGTAGTTGTAGCGGGCATCGGCATTGGTAGGGTTGGCCCGGAGGGCTTCGCGGGCGTGGTGCAGGGCCTGCGGAATCTGCTCCTGGCCGAAGGCGAGCACGCCCATCTGTTGGTGCGCCACCGAGCGCAGGCGCAGGTCAGCGTCGGTCGTCAGGCGGGCATACTGCCCTTCGGCCATTTCGGGCTGTTCGGTCCGGAAGTAGCTGTGGGCCAGGTTGAGCACCGCCCCGCCTTCGCCCCGGCTCAGCGAGTCGAGGCTTTGATAATACCGGATGGCCTGGAAGAACTCACTCCGTTGGAAAGCCGCCTCGGCGCGGTCTTTCAGGCGGTTGGTGCGGGCAATGCGGTGGAAGTCCTCCCACCAGGTGGCACCAAACCAAAGCAAAATCAGCAGCAAATAGCGCATGCGACCAAGTTAAGGTACAAAATTAAGGAATTGAAGCATTTGCCCGAAAATCCGGTTCAGGGTGCGGCTACGGGCTGACGCCGCACCAGCGAATGCGCTTCGGGGCGAGCGGCGAACAGCACCCGCGTAGCACCCCACACGTGCCGGAACAAAGCCGAAGCGCGGTAAGTAGCCAAGTCTTCGGGACGCTGCCAGTGGCTGTAGGTGAAAAAAACGTGCGGCTGGTCGGCGTCTTGCCAAAGTTCGAGGTGCTCGCAACCCGGAAAGGCGCGAATTTGCGCGCGGTGGACTTCGAAGAGGCGCAGAAAGTCCGGAATCCGGGACGGATCGAAGGTCATTTTCACAATACGTACGAGCATAGGCCAAGTAGGGCGGGCACACAAAAGCCCGCATTGTTTTAATAAAATGTTATCAATTGCGAAAGGGGTTGATTTTGTCCGGCGCATCGCGTACTTTCAAACCCAATGGTTTACCCTAAACAATTCCGCCTTTGGTAGAAAAAATCATTACCCTCGATCATGTTTCCCTCGTGGACTTTCTGGGGGTCGAAAACCGCAACATCAACGAGGTAGCGCAGGCATTTCCTCAAAGCAAAATCATTTCGCGCGGCAACGAGATCCGGATCAAGGGAGCAGCCCCCGAGATCATGAAGATCAACGAAATTCTCAACAGTTTGCTCGACCATTACAATCAGTTTGGCAAACTCACGCGCGAGAATGTACAAAGCTACCTTCGCGAAAACGAAGAACGCCTTGCCAGCGAAGTACTGGAAGATACCATCATCTACGGCACCCGGGGCGTGATTGTCAGGCCCAAAACGCCCAATCAGCAAAAACTGGTACAAGTTGTGCGGCAGCACGACGTAGTATTTGCCATCGGCCCGGCCGGTACGGGCAAAACCTACATCTCGGTGGCCTTGGCCGTGCGCGCCCTCAAAAACAAGGAAGTCAAGAAGATCATCATCACCCGGCCAGCCGTGGAAGCGGGCGAGAGTCTGGGCTTTTTGCCGGGTGATATGCAAGACAAGATTGACCCGTACCTGCGGCCCATTTACGACGCCCTCGACGACATGGTGCCGCCCGAGAAGCTCAAGTTCTACCAGGAAAACCGCATCATCGAGATCGCGCCGCTGGCCTACATGCGCGGGCGCACGCTGCACAACGCCTTTGTGCTGCTCGACGAGGCGCAGAATACCACGGCTATGCAAATCAAGATGTTCCTCACCCGCCTGGGGCCGCACTCGAAGGCCATCATCACTGGCGACCTCTCGCAGGTGGACTTGCCCCGGCGGCAGCAGTCGGGCCTACGGCAGGCCCTGCACGTGCTGCGCAACGTGAAGGGCATCGGCATGCTCACCCTCGACAGCGCCGACGTGGTGCGCCACCGCCTCGTCAGGGACATCATCGAGGCCTACGACCATTTCGACGCCGAACAGGAAGAAGAAGACGAGAAAGCCTCGGCCCCCCGCCCGTGGGAAAGGCGAAATTGAAGTTGTTTCTCTTTGGACTGACAGCAAAATCGGGCTGCCCTCTGACGAGAGCAGCCCGATTTCTGTCTGTGACTACTGAATCTGTGATTACTGGACAAATGCGCTGAGCCGAAAAACGCACTCCTCATCAGAGGCCTACGGGGGCGGCACCACTGGTGCGAGTGCGCTGGTTGCTAAAAGAGGCCACTCAGGGCGCCGCCATCACCTCAAAGGGAACCACCACCAACGTCTGGTCCCAGCGAATCTCGATGGCCGGGCCTTTGTCCACAATCTGGATCGAAAGCGCCTCGTAGTTCTCGGGAATGCGGCGAGCAGGCACCTCGAAGCGGAGCACGTCGCGCTTGCGGTCGTATTCGTAGTCGCCCCACATGCCTAGTTCGGCGTTGAAGATGATCGTCCATTTGTCGGGCTGCGGTATGGTGAAGAGCGAATACGTACCCGCAGCCAGGGTTTGCCCGTCCGGAAAGCGCAAGTCCGTGAGGGTAGTCAGTTCGGTGGCCTCGTTGGCCCCCGTGCGCCAAACGGCATTGTAGGGCACCAAATCGCCAAAAATGGCCCGTCCGCGCCGGAGGGGTTGCCCGTAGTGAATCTTGACGTAGGCCCCGGGCTGCTTGTACGTGGCCAGGCCTATCTGGCTTTGGCGTGGCTTGAAAGGTACAGTCTGGGCCTCAGCAGCCCACGACACCAGGACGCACACCAGCCATGCGAAGAGAAAACGCAGTTTATGCATTTTTGAAGCATTTGTTTCGCACCGACTGGGGCAAAAATGCTGCCAGTCAATTATTGCCGATTGCTCCCGTGCCAAGGTACCTGAGGGTCGTCCTGGAAGGATACGCCCATGGCCGACGGCAGACGTGCGGGCTGCGACGTTGCTTTCATCCGATCGGCCGACTGCTGTTCATCGTGGTAGGATTGCAGGGCCATTCCCAAGCCCAGCATCGAAAACAAGGCCAGCATCTTGAGCATAAAGACCACCCGGCTTTCTTCTTCTTCTCGTTGTACCTTCATGTGTGCTGCTTTTATGTAGCCATTCAAGGTGCGCAGAGGTTGTTTGTCCGGACCGCAACCGCAAAGTGGTGTTCGGTGTACAAGAAAGCGTACGCGAAGTGCGCTGTCTTCCGCAAATCCGGTCATTGGTATTGGTTACAAGTATGCGAAAAAAGTGGCACGAATACTAGCAAAACCAAAAACGTAACACCCTGTTAATGAGCAACGATGAGTAAGATTAATGTATTGTTTGTGTGCTTGGGCAACATCTGTCGGTCGCCCATGGCGGAGGGTCTTTTCCAGCACCTGATTACTGAAGCGCAGCTTACCGGGGCAGTTGGTACCGACTCGGCGGGCACCTCCAACTACCACCCCGGCGAGTTGTCCGACGTGCGCATGCGCCATACGGCCGCGCAGCACGGCATCACGCTCACGCACCGGGCGCGGCAACTCACGGCCCAGGACTTTGAAGATTTCGACTACATCGTCGTCATGGACGAGGCCAATCTGGAGGAGGCCCAACGCCGTGCCCCCAGCGACCTGCTGGCCCGCAAGCTGAAGATGATGCGGGCCTACGACCCTACGCCCGAAGACGGCCAAGTGCCCGACCCTTACTTCGGCGGCGCCGAGGGCTTCGAGCACGTCTATCAGATGCTCGACCGCAGTTGCCGCCAATTGCTGGCTGCGCTCGTCGAAGAACATGGGCTCACTACCCCCACCTCCTAAAAACTATCACCATGTTTGACACGGGCGACGAGCAGGTTTTTTTCGATACGGTGCTCCGCAGCAGCCT
>DAIMZG010000109.1:0-6047 GCA_036734065.1 Catalimonadaceae bacterium | reverse complement strand
ACAACCCGGCCGAGCCGCAGCGCCTGGGCTGGTACGAGCACGTGACGGCCTGCGACCCCGTAGTGGCCGACGACCAGTACGCCTACGTCACCCTGCGCTCGGGGCCGGATATGTGCAACCAGGGCATCAACCAACTCGACTTGGTGGACATCCGCGACCTTTCGCAGCCGCGCCTGGTCCAGACCTACCCCATGAACTTTCCGAAAGGACTGGGCCTGGGGCAGGATACTACCCTTTTCGTTTGCGACGATGGCCTGAAGGTCTTTACCAATACTGATCCGCGCAATTTGCGCTTGCGCCAACACTTCGACATCGCGGCCAACGACGTGATTCCCTATTTCGGTAACTTGATTGTGGTCGGCGATGACGGCATTTATCAGTACGACTACCTTGACCGCAGTCTGCGGCTGACCAGCCACATCCCGATTGTAAGGTGAGATTTGTTTTTTCAACGCTCCTGGCGTGGCTCACGGTGTCGGCAGGGTGGGCACAATCGGCCGACTCCGCTGCTGTGTACGTGTTTCCCCGCAACTACCTATCGCTGGCCTTCGTGCCGCAAACCTTGCTGGTCAGTGGGCTGCGTTTTGACCTTGAGCACGCCCTGCGTCCGCAGCACCATTTGGTGTGGGGGTTGCACGTGTACAGCGGTGAGGTTTCGGGCGACCGCAGTCGGCCCCGCGTCGGAACACCCGCCGAGCTCACGGGCGGCGGGTTAGAACTGGCCTACCGCTACTATCTGACACCTCCCGAGCGCGGGCGCAATCGGATGAGTACCTACGTAACGGGCGGTGTACAGGCCCTCCTGTTCGACTTTCGATTCGATGCCGACGTACTCGAACCCTTCGTGGTGGATGGGATCACTTTTTTTAGGTTTCGAGAGGCCGAGCAGCGACAACGCTTGCTGCGCACGTCTCCTTTTGTGGCCGTAGGTACGCAGGTGTACGACGGCCGCTTTTTTGTGGACCTTTATTTTGGGAGCTACTTCCGGTTTGTTGAGACATCTACACGAGAAATGGGCGAACCGCGCAACTTCGTACAGCCTTTTTTCAACTACGGCCGCCGGGGGCCTGTACCACTGGGTTTTGTGCGGGTGGGCTTTCATCTACACTAGAAAGGCCCCCACCAATGGTACCAAAATCAACGCAGGCGCTGGCGCGCTTCGGGAAGTAATCTGCGACCATTGCTCGCGAGATGTCTTTATGGCTCGTGATCAGAAGTGACTTTTTCTTCGAACCGGGCATATTGGCGCCTCAACTCCAGGATCAGTTCGTAGTCGCTGGCCCGCCGGAGCCATTCGGCCGTGGGCGTAAACGTCCGGAGAAAAGCGTCGAGCGTATCGCCTCCAATGGCTAGCCACTCGGCCACTTGCTGACGCTGTACCCGGCTGGCCCACAAGTCAGCGTAGGCATCGGCTTTTTCCTTTTCGGTCTGTACCTGCGCCAGCCGACGTTGCAGGCGGCCCTGCCGACCGAAGCGGTCGTAGAGCATCGTGAACGGCCCACTGATGCCGATCGTCGGGCCGAAGAGCTGCATGGCGGTGGGATCGGGGGGGCTGTTCGAACCGAAATAAATGCTTTTGGATGCCCGCAGGGGGCCGTCGTAGCTGGGAACGCCCGCGATTTTGAGGGCCTGACGAGGGGCCTCAATCGTGACCATGGGCAAGGTCTGAATCTCGGGGTAGAGCAACACCGGGTCGGGCGTGGGGGCTTGCAGCAGGGCCTCGGTCACGACTAGCCGAAGCCGCCGAAAGCCTACGGCCGATATCCAAACCGAGTCGCCGGGCAGGGCGGCCAGCCTGAAAAAACCTTCTTCGTCGGTGTAGGCACCCGCTAGTGAGCGGAGATTGACCACGTGGGCAAAGGGGACCGGCTCGGCTTCGGGCGTGCGCACCTGCCCGCGCCAGGACTGGGCCAGTGCCGACCCGGCGCCGACCAGTAGCCAGGCGCCCGCAATACGCAAAAAAATGGAGAAGTAGTTTCGCACGCAGTTAACTTAAGCACACAAACGCACAAAAAAAACCCGAAACGACTGATGGGGGCAGCGCGTTCCGGGCTCTTTCAACCAGCTATGAAAACTATCAAACAAAAATTGCAGAACAATTTCTCTTTGCTTCTATAAAGGTGCGATAGCACGGCGGACTATAAAAGAAGGATTAGACCAATGTGGCCGAATGCCCGACGAATAGAATAAAATGCTCTGTTAGTGTTTTCAGGACGCGGTAGCTTTTTCTTCTGCCAGTTTGCGCAGTTCAAATAGCTCGTCGCGCAGGCGGGCCGCTTCCATAAAATCTAGCTCGCGGGCCGCCTTTTCCATCTGCTTTTGGGTTTGGGCCATGAGCTTTTCCAACTCTTTTTTGTCCATGTAGGCCACCACCGGATCGGCGGCTACCGACGGACGCGAAGCGTCGAGCTCATAGGTGCGGGCTTCGCGCTTGCGCGAATCGGCCACGCGCGTGGATTGCATGATGGCGTCGGTGGACTTGAGGATGGTGCGCGGGATAATGTCGTGGGCCAGGTTGTATTCTTCCTGAATGCGGCGGCGGCGGTTGGTTTCGTCAATGGCCCGTTGCATGGAGTCGGTCACCTGGTCGGCGTACATAATCACCCGGCCGTGGTCGTTACGCGCAGCCCGCCCGATGGTCTGGATCAGCGAGCGGTTGTCGCGCAGAAAGCCCTCTTTGTCAGCGTCCATAATGGTCACCAGGCTCACTTCGGGTAAGTCCAGCCCTTCGCGCAGCAGGTTGACGCCAATGAGTACGTCGAAGACACCCAGCCGCAGTTCGCGCAAAATCTCGACCCGGTCGAGGGTCTTGACGTCGGAGTGGATGTAGCGCACCTTCACGCCCAGGCGTTCCATAAACTTGGTCAGTTCCTCGGCCATGCGTTTGGTGAGGGTGGTGACGAGCACCCGCTCGTTGACCTTGGCCCGTCGGTCAATCTCTTCGAGCAGGTCGTCAATCTGATTGGCCGTAGGGCGCACCTCAATGATCGGATCGAGCAGGCCCGTCGGGCGGATGACCTGTTCTACGACCACGCCTTCGGAGCGCCGCAGTTCGTATTCGCCCGGCGTGGCCGACACGAAGAGTAACTGCCCGGCCATATCTTCAAACTCGTTGAATTTGAGCGGCCGGTTGTCGAGGGCCGAAGGCAGGCGAAAGCCGTAGTCCACCAAGTTGGTTTTGCGCGAGCGGTCGCCGCCCCACATGGCCCGCACTTGCGGGAGGGTCACGTGGCTTTCGTCCACCACCAGCAAATAATCGTCGGGGAAATAGTCGAGCAGGCAGAACGGCCGCGCCCCGGGCTGGCGGCGGTCGAAGTAGCGCGAGTAGTTCTCGATGCCCGAGCAATAGCCTAACTCACGCATCATTTCCAGGTCAAACTCGGTGCGCTCGCGGATGCGCTGGGCCTCCAGAAAGCGGCGTTCGCCCTCAAAGAGGCTGATCTGCGCCACCAAATCGTCCTGAATTTCGCGGATGGCCTGGTGCAGCAAGTCCTTGCCCGTCACGAACAAGTTGGCCGGAAAGATGGAGATAATGGCCTCGTCCGACAGCTTGGTGCCCGCTTCGGGGTCAATTCGCTGGATGGACTCCACCTCGTCGCCGAAAAAGTAGATGCGGTAGGCAAAGTCGGCGTAGGCCGGAAAAATGTCCACCGTATCGCCCTTGACGCGAAACGTACCCCGCTTGAACTCGGCCGACGTGCGGCTGTAAAGAATGTCCACTAGGCCAAAGAGCAACTGGCTCCGGCTCACCCGGTCGCCGACCGTGAGCTGGACGACGTTCTTGCGAAACTCGTCGGGATTGCCGATGCCGTAGATGCACGACACCGAGGCCACCACAATGACGTCGCGCCGCCCCGACATCAGGGCCGACGTGGCGCTCAGGCGCAATTTTTCAATCTCGGCATTGATGGCCAGATCCTTCTCGATGAAGGTATTGGTGGTGGGGATGAAAGCCTCCGGCTGGTAGTAGTCGTAATAAGAAATGAAATACTCGACGGCGTTTTCCGGAAAAAACTGTCGCAGCTCGCCGTAGAGCTGGGCCGCCAGGGTCTTGTTGTGGCTCAGCACCAGCGTGGGCCGCTGCACTTTCTCCACCACGTTGGCCACCGTAAAGGTCTTGCCCGAGCCCGTCACCCCGAGCAGGGTCTGGGCGGGTTCGCCGTTTTCGAGGCCCTCTACGAGTTGGCGAATGGCTTGGGGCTGATCGCCCTGGGGTTCGTAGGGCGCGTGAAGGCGAAAGGGCATACGGAAGACAATAACGTGATTGTGCAATAAGGCACCTTACCAAACGCACAACAGCGGCCGGGCGTTCGTCAGTCTTGCCAGATTTCCCATGACTTTTCGGCCTGTAGGTGCAACATGGCCAGGCCGTTGTGGGTGGCCGCGCCGACAGCCTGCCCACGGGCCAAAAAGGCCGTGATGGGTGGGTTGTAAATCAGGTCGTAGAGCCAGTGCTCCGCCGTCAGGTGGGCGTAGGGCAGCGGGGGGGCCTCGTCCGGGTACGGATGCATGCCCAGCGGCGTAGTGTTGATCAGCAGCCGATATTGGTCGAGCACGTTGGGCGTCACGTCGGCGTAGGCCCACTGGCCCGCGTCTGGCCGCCTCGATACATTGCGGAAGGCCACGCCCAGTTTGGCCAAGGCAGCCACTACGGCCTGCGCCGCGCCCCCCGTACCCAGCACCAGGGCGGCCGGGCGGTGCGGGCCCAACCAGTCGGCTAGCGACACCCGAAAGCCGTACACGTCGGCGTTGTAGCCCACTAGCCGTCCGTCGGCCGTCCGGCGCACGACGTTGACGGCCCCCACACGGGCGGCCGAATCGTCGAGGGCGTCGAGGTAGGGGATAACGGCCCGCTTGTGCGGAATGGTCACGTTGAGGCCGCGCAGGTCAGGGTGCGTGGTCCAGAGGGCCGGAAAGGCCCGCAGGTCGGGCATTTCGAAGCGGTCGTAGCGGGCGGCAATGCCCTCGCGGGCAAATTTTTCGGCGAAGTAGCCCGGCGAAAACGAGTGGCCCAGCGGGTAGCCCACCAGGCCGTAGCGGGTTGTAGGGTGCAGCATGCGCCGGAATATCGGAAAATGTGGGTATTTTGAAGCCCATTAAAACTTTAGCTGTCATGCGCACGTGGTTGCTCATCGCTTTTTTGTGTTTGCCTGGGTGCTTGCGGGCGCAAGCGGCCCCGGATTGGGAGGTGATAGATTGGCAACCGACCTATGCCCTCCAACTGTCGGATTTTCGCGGTGAGGGCACCCAGATCGGCGCGGGTGATACGTACAGCCTCTACGTACCTAGCGCGATGGATTTTGCCTTTCGGATGAGCAATGCCGAATTTATGTTCACCAAAAACTTTAACCCGATGGTGCATTGCCGTTTCGACTGCCGGGCGGCCGTGCTCGTGGCACCCGACAGTGCCCTGGCCGACGACTTGTTGCAGTTTGCGCGCTACACCTTCGACCTTTCCGAGCTGTACGCCCGCAAGTTTCGGGCGGGGTTGCACGCGGAGAAAGGGGCTTTTTCGGGTGTGGACTTTTACCGCCCGCTCTACGAAGACCTGCAACGCGACCACAACGTCCGCCACGCGCGGGCGGCTACAACTACCCAACTGGGCCAGCAACGCAACGAACTAGCAGCCCTCCACAACGAGGTGATGACTGAGATGGAGGCGTTGGCAGACTTTTGCAAAACCTGCAAGCCGCCAAAGCGAAAGAGTAAATGAAAAGGCGGTGCGCTGGCTAATGAACAGTAAGCAGTTTCATTGAAAAGGCATTATGACAGGAGTTACGCACGTTCATTCCTAAAGCGCGCTGACCCTCAAACCTCCGAGGACTCATGCGCATGGATTCGGTAACCCCCGGCGGTTTTGAAGGGCTTCTGCCCATTCTCGTAGATGGAAATAAAACCAAAACAAAAGGCCACTCCTCACGGGGTGGCCTTTCTACTTATGTAATCAGGTTCGGTTTAATTCTGGGGCAAGCGCGCCCGCGGGTCGTCGGGGGCGGTCAGGTTGACGGCCTCTACGGCCGTAATTTCGGGCACGGCCCGGCGGATGG
>DAIMZG010000108.1:0-6069 GCA_036734065.1 Catalimonadaceae bacterium | reverse complement strand
ACGCTCGACGTGCCCCACTGGCGCACCCTGCGGCCGCAAATGCTCTGCGAACTGGTCGAGCGCCTGATCGTGCGGCGGTTGGGGTGATGGGTGATGAATACCCCGCCCGCTCCGGCCATTTTTTTAACCTATGCCTACTTCTTCCCATCCCGATGTCAGCGATATCTGTACCCGCGTGTGGGGGACAGCCGTCCGCCTGGAAACCGTCCGGCCCGTGGGTGGGGGTTGCATGCACCACGCGGTTCGGCTAGCGACGAGCCGGGGCACTTTCTTCCTGAAGTGGAACCAGCAGGGCGCTGCCGACTTGTTCCTCCGCGAAGCCGAAGGACTGGCCGCGCTGCGCGCGGCGGCCGTCGGCTCGTCGCTGGTGGTGCCCGCCGTGGTGGCCGCCGCCGAGATCACAGCGGAGGCCTCGGGCTATTTGGTGCTGGATTTTTTGTCGCCGCCCGTGCGTCCGAAAGCGCTTGACGAAGCCTTCGGTTGGGGACTGGCCCACGTCCACCGTACTACCCACCCGCGCTTTGGTTTTGCCCACGACACCTACTGCGGCGCCACGCGCCAGCCCAATACTTGGCAAACCGACTGGCCCACGTGCTACGGTCAGCAGCGCCTGTCGCATTTGCTCCAGTACCTCGACGCGCAGCGCGGACTTTCGTCGGCCGAGCGAACCGCGTACGACAGGTTGTTGGACCGCTTGCCCGATCTGCTCGACCACCGGCCCTCGGCCTCGCTCACGCACGGCGACCTTTGGTCGGGCAACTACCTGCCTACCGACAAAGGGCCCGCCCTGGTGGATCCGGCCTGCGCCTACGCCGACCGGGAAACCGACCTGGCCCTGATGGCCATGTTCGGAGGCTTTTCGGAAAGGGTATGGGCGGCCTATCAGGAAGCCTGGCCATTGCCCGACGGCTGGCCGCAGCGGCAGCCGCTCTACCAGTTGTACCATTACCTCAACCACGATTACCTGTTTGGAGGTGGCTACGGCGCGCAGGCCCTGGCCATTGCGCGGTCGTACAGTTGAGAGATTTGCCTGCTTATTCGCAGTAAAATCGCCATTGCCGGGAAGTTCCTCCTGCCAAACGGAGCGGGTGAGTACGAGGCTATCCACCCAGTCGCTGCCCAAATACGGGCCAAATCCGGAAGGGCACAATGGGCAGGCGTGCACCCTGCAAAGATCAGGTGGCTTATACCTTCATTTTGCGGTTGAACTCGGAGATGGACTCGGGGCTGCCCAGCACGTAGAGTTGGTCGTTGGATTCGATGCGCGTGTCGGAGTGGATGTCGGTGATGAACTGTTCGGCCCGCTGAATGGCCAGCACGTTGATGCCGTATTCGCGGCGGATGTTCGACTCGCCCACGGTCTTGCCGATCACGTCGTTGTCTTCTTGCTGCACGTTCAGGCACGTAATGCGGATGTTGGGAATGTGCAGGTTGAGCGGGTTGCGCCCCCGCTGGTCCATGGGCCGCAGCATCTGGTAGTTGTCCGAACGGATGCGTTGCACGAAGGTCTCCAGCTCGTCCATCGGTACCAGGTAGCGGGTCAGTACCCGCGTAAAAATCTCAATCGAAGTCTCGAACTCTTCGGGGATCACTTCGTCAGCGCCCAGGCGTTGGGCCTCTTCAATCTCCCGGACAAAGCGCGTGCGGACAATGATATAGACCGTACGGCAGATGCTGCGGATGGCCGTGACGATGTTACGGGCGGCCACCGGATCGGAGATGGCGATTACGGCTACGCGGGCACGGTAGATCTTGACGTGGTCGAGAATGAACGACTCGGCCGCATCGCCGAATATGATGGGCTGGCCATGCGCTTTTTCGTCCCGCACGGTTTCGGCGTTCATGTCCAGGATCACGTGGGGGATGTCGGCGTAGCGGGCCGCGCGGGCCACGTTGCGGCCGTTGATGCCGTAGCCAATAATCACCAAATGGTCTTTGAGTTCTTCGGTGAAGTCGTCGGCGGACAACGCCGCTTTCTGGAGGGCGTGGACACGCTGCGAGATGCCCGTCCGCAAGAACAGCTTGAGGATGGGCTCGGCAAACATGAGCACGAAGGGCGTGGCGATCATGGTCAGGATCGAGATGGCCAGAAAATACTGGTACACCGTTTCGGAGAGCAGCCCCGTTTCAATGCCCGTGCGCGAGAGGATGAAGGCAAACTCGCCGACCTGAAACAGGGCCAGCCCCACCATGATGGAGGTGCGCGGTGGGTAGCGCAGCACTGCCCCGGCCCCGGTAGCCACCAGCCCCTTGCCGATCATGGCTAGCACCGTCAGGCCCAGGATGGTGAGTAGATTGTCGGCCAGAAAGCGCACGTCGAGCAGCATGCCGATCGAGACGAAAAAGAAGCTGGTAAAAATCTCGCGGAAGGGCAGGATGTTGCTCGTGGCCTGGTAGCTGTATTCCGACTCGGAGATGATCAGTCCGGCCATGAAAGCCCCCAAGGCCAGCGAAAGGCCCGCCGTAGAGGTCAGCCAGGCCACCGAAAAGCACGTCACGACGATGGTGAGCACAAACAGCTCGCGGCTTTGCGACTTGGCCACGGCAAAGAGCAGCCGCGGAAAGATGTAGCGCGCACTGATAATGACCAGCCCGATGACCAGCGTAGTCTTGAGCAGCAGCAGCCCCAGCATACGGAGGGGGTCTTCGGAGGTGCCGGCCAGCAGCGGCGTAAAGAGCATCATCGGCACGACGATGATGTCCTGAAAGATCAGGATGGCCAGCACAATCCGGCCGTGCGGGGCGGTCATCTCGCCTTTGTCCTGCAAAAGTTTGAGTACGATGGCCGTGCTGCTGAGCGAAAACAAAAAGCCGATGAAGACGCCCTCGGCCCAACTGGCCCCCAGCACCATCATGGCTACGAACGTGACGACAATGGTGCCCACCACCTGAAAGGCCCCGCCGATGAGCACCGTGTTGCGGATGGCCGCCAGGCTGCGCAGCGAAAACTCAATGCCGATGACAAACAGCAGCAGGATGACGCCGATCTCGGAGAGCACCTCTACCTCGTGCGAAGCCTCGATGAACGACAGGCCGTTGGGGCCGGCCACGATACCCGTCAGCAGAAAGCCCAGAATGGTGGGTAACTTGATTTGCTGAAACACAAGGATGACCAGCACCGACAGCCCCAGGATGATGACAACTTCTTGTAAAAGAGGAATTTCCATGGTGGCGGCGCAAGAGGATGAAAATGGCCTGTGCAGATTAGCTTACAAAAGCCTATCCACCAAAAATAACGCAAAGCCCCGTACTTCGCACGCGAAATACGGGGCTTGTGGCGGTACGCCTACTTAAAAAAAACCAAGATTGACGGGAATTAGGTTGCTTAGACCCGCCCGCCTTCCTCGTTGGTTTCTGATGAACATGCGAAATGCCGCACGTCCAAACTCATAAAAAAAGAGAGGAAGGGGCGTTCTGGCCATTAGGCTGTTCAGGCCGTTCCAGTGTCCCTCGTGCGTGTTTGCTAAGGTTGCGTCCCCTTCTTCAGTTACGTGCAAAAGTGCATATTTTTAATTGATTTTTCGTTAAAGCCAAAACAAAACTATCGTGCTCCTTCAAAAACCGCAGGGTCGCCGGGCTGGAACCGCCGGGCCAGAGGTGGCCACGCGTGAGCTGCGTAAATGTATAGGTTTAGTGAAGAATCACACTCGGTGATTGGAGGACGCGCCTCGCGCGGACACTACGCCAAAGAAGCCACCGACCGCTCAGCGCGTAAGGGCTTGCTGAGCGCCGTACTCGACAGTGCCCTGGCGACCCAGTGCGCCGGGCTTGCCCGTGCGCCCGGCCCGGCCATCGGTCAGGCCGAGGCCGCCCCGGCCTCCGCTCCCCGCGGGCCCGCCACTGCCGCCCTGCGAGACAAACCGTATTTGGTCGCCGTATTTGGCCAGGGCCGAGCCGCTCACGAAAAGGTTACCACCGACTCCACCGCGGCCGCCGTGCCCGCCGTGCCCGCCGTGGCCGCCGTTTGCCACGTAGTGCTTGTCTTGCCGCAGGCCTTGCGTACCGCCGCCGCCATCGCCGCCGTGGCCGCCGGCCCCGCCGCGCGAGGTTATCACAAAGATGCCACAGCCGGGCTGCACCACCAGCGAGTCGTGTCCGTTGGGCAAGCCTTGGGCCTCGACGAGGAGCAAGATCATGGGCTGGCCGTCGAGCCAGGTTTCTTCTACCCGAACGGACATGTCGGGCCCGTCGTGGCCGTTGCCACCGTCGGTGCCGTCGGTGCCGTCGGTGCCCGGCGAGCGAAAAGCCAGTTTACCCGTGGCGCCCGCCGCGCCCCGTCGGCCGGCCAGCACAAAGCCGTAGGTTGGGTCGCAGAAAAGAGGCTGCAGCGAATGCCGGGCGGTGTCGTGGCCGAGGTGGGCCGTGATGTGGAGGGTGCGGACAGGATAAAAATGATTGGCTGCATAGGCCCGCACGCGTCCGTAGCCTTGGGCTGTGCCCCGCTCGGTTTCCACTGTGACGGCATCCCAGAGCAACCTGCCGTGCTCGGAAGCCCGAGTACTGACGCCTCCCACGGAAACTTCTAGGTCGAAGTCAATAAACGCACCCGGCACGACCCGTTCGGGTGCGATAATGCGCAAGTCTCTTACATCACCTTTGCGGAGAGCGGCGCGCAACTCACGGGTCTTGAGGGTTTGTCCGACAGCTAATTGGGGAAGAATACCCAAAAGCACAAACAACAAAATAGCGTGAGAAACAGCTTTCATTTGGCGTACCGGAGGTTGATGGGTATTGCCTAAAGCTAGGGGAGCGAGGTAGGGGATGCCGGGCGTTTTTGGGTTGCTTGGTGCGTTGTACCAAAAAATCCGAATTCGGGGGCATCCATCCCTTGCAGCAGTTGGGTGCGCCCCGTTGTGCGATCGCTAAGGGGGTGGCCGAGGCTCGGCAGCCGCCTCCAGCCGATAGTACCGAAGCCCCGCAGAACGACCGCGCAGTGGCCAAAAAAAGGGACTTTCCGATCGGAAGTCCCTTTTTATAGACTGCTAAGTAGCTGGTTTACGGACGTCCACGCCTGCCAGAAGCGTTAGCCTCCAACCGGGTCTCCGACCGGGTTTCCAACCGGGTCTCATCGCGGTGTTTGGCCAGGTAGGCCATAAAGGGCGTGCCGCCCGTACCGACCTCGGTGCTGTTGTGGCTTTGCAGGCCTTGTTTGTGGATGTAGGAGGCGGCGTATTCGAGGTGCAGGCTGCGGAAGGCGTGCAGTTCGTCGTAGCAGGTTTGCAGCGCGTTGGCCAGCCCCGTCGTGTTGGGGTGTGCTTCCACAAAGGTGCGCACGCCCCCCGTGGCCTCGATGGCCTCGATGAAGCGCCGATGGGCCGGCACCATGTAGTCGCGCATCTCCAGCAGATAGGCCTTGAGCGGATCGTCCACGTGGGCGACGCCCAGCAAAGCATCGAGCGCAGGTACGATGCTGCTCTGCGCGCCCGTCTCGCCCCGGAATTGTTGCGGCTGGTTGTCGAAGTGGCCTTCGTACACCAGCCCTTGAGGTAGCGAAGGGTTGTTTTTGGTGCCGAAAATGTAGGGCCGCACGCGGGTATAATAAATGTACGGATCGCAGTGCTCGGGCATGCGCCGGAGGGTGGCGTTCATTCCCGCCAGTGCGTCGGCGACAACGCGCAAGCCGTCGGCGACGGCGTCGGGCCGCGACTGATGGACCGCCGCTAGCGTGTCGGGAATCGCCCGCAGGGCCGCGGCGGCCCGGGCCTCAATGTCCACGTGGATCAGGATGAACCAGTCTTCGTCGGCCCCGCCCAGAAAGTTCTGGACGATGCGGATGTTGCCCAGCAGGGGTGGCCGCGTCGGATCGTGGCGCTGCCAGTTGTAGAGGCAGTAGGAGGGGTAGGAAAGAATCGGGGGGCGCCCCACGCGCTCGGCCGCCTGCACCCAGGCGTCGGCCAGGCGGGCGGGCAAACGCGCAGGCGGCGCGCCGCCACCCCAGAGGTAGGCGTGGCCCAAGTAGCTGACCGTGCGCATGTCCACTTCGGGGTGGTCGGCCGCCCTTTCGAAAGGAGGCAATGCCTCGGCACGCTGCCGAAAGTATCCGGTCAGCAGTTGCTTGGGCAGGTCGGC
>DAIMZG010000107.1:0-6104 GCA_036734065.1 Catalimonadaceae bacterium | reverse complement strand
GCTTGCGCCCACACGCCCCTGAAACGTGCGTGTCTACCAATTTCACCACTTCGGCGGCTGGGGAGCGCAAAGGTAAAAGATGCGTTTGATTTTACCACACCTTTCAAAGTTTTTTTCGTGACCCGATCGGCACCGGGCACAAACCGAAAATTGGTTAGTTTTGACGCCAGATTTGCGTTTACATTCCCATGAAAATTTCCCTCGCCTGGTTGCGGCAGTTGATAGACCTGCCCGAAAGCACTGCCGAAATCGCCACTCGCCTGACGGCCTCCGGGCTGGAAGTGGAAGGCATCGAGCCTTTCGAACTGGTGCCCGGTGGGCTGGCCGGGCTGGTGATTGGTGAAGTACGCACGTGCGTACCCCACCCTGGCGCCGACAAGCTGCGCATCACAACCGTGGACATCGGCACGGACACGCCCGCGCCCATCGTGTGCGGCGCGCCCAACGTGGCCGCCGGGCAAAAGGTGGTGGTGGCCACCGTGGGCGCCACGCTCTATCCGCAGGGCGGCGAGCCCTTCAAGATTAAGAAAGCCAAAATCCGGGGCGAGGTGTCGGAGGGCATGATCTGCGCCGAAGACGAAATCGGCCTCGGTGCAGGCCACGAGGGCATTCTGGTGCTCGACACCGACCTGCCCAACGGCACGCCCGCCGCGCGCTATTTTCAGCTCGAGTCGGACGAGATCCTGGAGATCGGCCTGACGCCCAACCGCGCCGACGCCGCCTCGCACCTGGGCGTGGCCCGCGACCTGCGGGCCTTGCTGGGCCGTCCGCTCCGGATGCCCGCCATCGCCCCGCTCCCGGTGGCTGACGTGGCCCGCCCCTACCGCGTGGCCATCGCCGACCCGGTGGCCTGCCGACGCTACGCCGGACTTACCCTGACCAACCTCACCGTGGGCCCCTCGCCCGAATGGCTGCAGCGCCGCCTCCGCAGCATCGGCCTGTCGCCGATCAACAACGTGGTGGACGTCACCAACTACGTCATGCACGAGCTGGGCCAGCCCCTGCACGCCTTCGACGCCGACCGCCTGCGGGGCGACACCATCACGGTGCAGACCGTGGCACCGGGCACGATGTTCGTCACCCTCGACGGCACGGTGCGCAGCCTCCACGCCGAAGACCTGCTCATCTGCGACGGCCAAGACGCCGTGGCCCTGGCGGGGGTATTTGGCGGGGCCCATTCGGGCGTACAGGCGGACACGCGCACGATTTTTCTGGAGAGTGCCTGCTTTGGGCCCACCACCGTGCGGCGGACGGCTCAGCGCCACAACCTGCGCACCGACGCCTCGTTTCGCTTCGAGCGGGGCACCGACCCCGACATGGTACTGACCGCCCTGCACCGGGCGGCCGATCTGCTGCACACCGTGGCCGGTGCCCGGCGCGCTTCCGAAGTGGTGGACGTCTATCCCCAGCCCGAGCAGCCCTTTGCCGTGCGGATCTCCTACTTGCAGATTGACCAGTTGGTAGGCTACGCCATTCCGCAGGAGCGGATCGTGCAGATATTGACCGACCTGGACATCGAAATTCGCCAGCAGAGCGACGAGTGGCTCGACTTGCGGGTGCCGCCCTACCGGGTGGACGTACGTCGCCCCGCCGACGTGATCGAGGAGATCGTGCGCATCTACGGTTACGACCACATTCCGCTGCCCGACACGATGGGGTCATCTTACCTGGCCAGCTTTCCCAAGACAGATGCCGACCAGGTGCGGCGCGACGTTTCGCAGGTGCTCGCCGGGCTGGGCTACCACGAGATCATCACCAACTCGCTCACGCGCCGAGCCTACGCCGCATTGACCCACGAAACGGCCGTACCGATCCTCAATCCGCTCAGCGAAGAGCTCGACGGGCTGCGCACCTCGCTGCTCTACACGGGGCTGGAGGTGCTGGCCCACAACGTCAACCGTCGGCAAACCAACCTGAAGTGCTACGAGTTTGGCCGTACCTACGCACAGACTGCCGACGAAAAGGTGCAAGAACGCGTCCGCCTGGCCCTGCTGGTGACGGGCGATCGGCAGGCCGAAAGCTGGCAGGCCCCTTCGGCGTCTGCCGATTTTCATACGCTGGCGACAGCCGTACGCGCCGTGGCCCAACGGTTGGACATTGCCGAACCTGTGCAGACGCCCGCTACGCACCCGCTGCTGTCCTACGGCCTGACGCTCGGGCACCGCCGCACCGAGTTTGCCACGCTGGGCCTGGTGGCGCCCACCGTGGCCCGCGATTTTGGATTGCGGCAAGCCGTATTTTTTGCCGAACTGGATTGGCATTGGCTAGTGGGGCAGTTTCGGCCCGCGGCGACCTACCGCGAGGTTTCGCGTTTCCCCGAAGTGCGCCGCGACCTCTCGCTGGTGCTCGACCGCCAGGTGTCGTTCGAGGAGGTACGGCAAGTGGCCCAGCGCACCGAGCGGAAGCTGCTGCAGCAGGTCAACGTATTCGACGTGTACGAAGGGGAGAAACTGGGTGCCGACAAGAAGTCGTATTCGGTGAGCTTTCTGCTGCAGGACGTACAGCAGACGCTGACCGATGTTGTCATTGACCGCACCATGCAACGGCTGATCGCCGCTTTCGAACGCGATTTGGGGGCTATCATCCGCAAATAACGCCATGGACGCCGAGCAACTGCGCCACGAATACGCCCACTTTGAGCAACGTTTGCAGGAATTGCTGGCGGCGCACCAACGTTTGCGGACGGCTCTGGCGCGCGAACAAGCCGAGAAAAAGGCCCTCCAAACGCACATTGCCGATTTGAAAGCCCAACTGCAAGGTTTTCAAAATCAAGCGAAATTGAGTAAGATTGTAACCATGGAAGCGACTGGTTCGCGCGAAACGGCGGTGCTGCAGCAGCAAATTGATGCGTGTTTGCAGGAAATTGACCGCTGTTTGGCCTACCTGCGCACGTAACTTTTGCCCCCTGCATCCCGATGGGATTCATTGCCATAAAAGTGAAAATTGCTGACCGCGAATATCCCGTGCGGGTCGAAGCCGAAGAAGAGGCACGCATCCGTACGGCCGCACGCCTGGTCAACGAACGCATGAAGGCATACCGCGAACAGTTTGGCCTGGACGACAAACAGGACCTGCTGGCAATGGTGGCCTACGACTGTCTCATGGACAGCCTGCGTACGGAGGCCGAAGCCGAGAAAATAGCAAAAGTAACTACCGAACAGCTCGCGTACTTCGAACGCCTGCTCGACGGGGCGCTCCCCGGGACGCAATAGCATCGGCGCAGTACCAGCCTTCCAGACCTAACTTTTTACCTTTAAAAAAATTAGAAATGGAATGGCCTTATAGCATACTCATTGCCATCGTCGCCCTGGGGGTCGGTGTCTGGATCGGTCGTCGCCTGCTGATGCAGGTGAACAAAAAGGACACCGACGCTGCCCGGCAACAAGCGGCTCAGATTCTGGCCCAAGCCGAAACCGACGGCGAAGCCCTCAAAGAAGAACGCATCCAGCAGGCCAAAGAAAAGTTTTCGCGCCTCAAGAGTGAGTTTGAAAAGGAAAGCAACCGGAAGAAAAACCAGTTGGTGGCCAATGAGCAAAAGCTCAAGCAACAGGAGCAGCAGCTCCAGAAGCAGGAACAGCAGCTCAAGCAACGCGAGCAACAACTCCAGAAGCAGGCCGACCAGCTTGCCCAGCGCGAAGGCGAAGTAGAGAACATCCGGCAGCAAGTCCAAGCCCGCCTGGCGCAGCTCAGCACCCGCGAAGAAGAGGTGGAACGCTTCCGGCAAGATCAGATCGAAAAACTGGAGAAAATCGCCGGCCTTTCGGCCGACGAAGCCCGCCAGCGCATTACCGAAGAACTGCGGGCCGAAGCCACTTCGCAGGCAGCGGCCCTGGTGCGCGACATTGTGGACGAAGCCCGCCTGACGGCCACCAAACAAGCCAAGAAAGTGGTCCTCGACACCCTGCAACGCACGGCCACCGAACACACCATCGAGAACTGCGTGTCGGTGTTCAACATCGAAAGCGACGACATCAAAGGCAAAGTAATTGGCCGCGAAGGGCGCAACATCCGCGCCCTGGAGGCCGCCACGGGCGTCGAGATCATCGTGGACGACACACCGGAGGCCATCATCATCTCGGGCTTCGACCCGGTGCGCCGCGAAGTGGCCCGCCTGGCCCTGCACCGCCTCGTGGCCGATGGGCGCATTCACCCGGCCCGCATCGAAGAGGTGGTGGCCAAAACGCAAAAAAACATCGAAGAAGAAGTGAGCGAGCTGGGCGAGCGCGCCTGCATTGACCTGGGCATCCACGGTTTGCACCCCGAACTAATCAAGATGGTGGGTCGGCTGCGCTTCCGTTCGTCCTACGGCCAAAATCTTTTGCAGCACTCGCGCGAGGTGGCCAACCTCTGCGCCACGATGGCCGCCGAGCTGGGCCTCAACGCCAAACTGGCCCGCCGCGCGGGTTTGCTCCACGACATCGGCAAGGTATGGCCCGAAGAGCCCGAACTGCCCCACGCCATTTTGGGAATGGAGCTGGCCAAGAAGTACAAAGAACACAAGGACGTGATTAACGCCATCGGGGCGCACCACGACGAAATCGAGATGACTTCGCTCCTTTCGCCCATCGTCCAGATTTGCGACGCCATCTCGGGCGCGCGGCCCGGCGCCCGCCGCGAAGTGGTGGACGCCTACATCCAGCGCCTCAAAGACCTGGAAACCCTAGCCACTTCTTTCCCGGGGGTCAACCAATGTTACGCCATTCAGGCGGGGCGCGAATTGCGCATTATGGTGGATGCCGAGGCCGTCAGCGACGAGCAGGCCAACTTGCTTTCATTCCAGATCTCGCAGAAAATCGAAAAGGAAATGCAGTATCCGGGGCAAATCAAGGTGACCGTGATTCGCGAAATGCGCTCGGTGAGCTATGCTAAGTAAATGCTGTCCGGAAATCGGTCTTTGCCAAGCCTTCTACGGAAGGCTTTTTTTGTACCCAAGAATACCTCAGCGCACAGGGGTGTACAACGTCTGTAACTGGCGAAACTCGGCGTAGTCGCGGATGTAGTCAGCCTCGGAAAAAGGTTGCGAAGCCAAGCACAACAGCACGGCGCCCGGGCTGAGCCGGATCTCGCGCCAGTGCATCCGGGGTACGTACAGCCCCCGGTCGGGCTGGCGGAGGCAGTAGCGATGCGTACGTCCCTGCGGGCTTTCGAGCCGTACGTCGGCCTGTCCTCGCAGCACGATGATGACCTGCTCGTTGTCGCGATGGGCGTGGCGGCCGCGTAAATAATTAACGGGGGTATCGTAGCACCAGTAAACCCGCTCGATCGGGAAAGGGCAATCTACCTGGCATTCGCCCGGATGGGAAAACACCTCAGAAACCGGAAGAGAGACGGCCAGCAAACGGGCCGCAGCAGCACGCGACATAGTGGGCTAAGATACGATGGGAATCACGAAACGGACGTGCCAAGCAGCGCGTGCCCTTGTATTTTCTATGCATACGGCTTTGACAAGTTTGGTAAGCCTATACCTCCCTGAACAAAAGAATGCGCTTTGACCAAAGAATATTTCTAACAGATAGTTAATTTTATAATTATTATTATTTTATACTATATATTGATAATATTTTTTCCAGTTTACCAAACAAAATATTTGGAATTGTTAATTTTGCTGATCAATCGCTAAAGACTATAGCCCATGAGCGCCGTTAAATTCGACCAGATTGACCGCAAGATTCTCAATATATTGCAGTCCAACGCCAAAATCACCAATGCCCAGCTCTCAAAAGAGATTGGGCTTTCGCCCGCCCCCACGCTGGAACGCGTCAAAAAGCTGGAAAACTCGGGGATTATCCAGAGCTACCACGCCAAACTTAACCGCCCCGACATTGGCCTGGGGGTGAGCACCTTCGTACAGGTCACGCTGGTAGGCCACAAGAAAGACTACATCTCCAGTTTCGTCGAGAAAATTCACGAAATACCCGAGGTGATCGAGTGCCACCACATCACGGGCCAGGGCGACTTCATCCTGAAAGTCGTTTCACAGGACATCGAGAGCTATCAGAAATTGCTGCTGGAAAAAATCAGTGAGATCTCCGAGATTGACAGCATGCAATCCATCATTGTGCTGTCCACCTTCAAGGATAGCAAAGTGATGCCCATCCCCGATC
>DAIMZG010000106.1:0-6107 GCA_036734065.1 Catalimonadaceae bacterium | reverse complement strand
CTGCTGGGCGAAGTGGGCGAGAAATTGGGGCGCGGCATTGCCCTGCTGATCAACCTCTTCAACCCCGAGTTGGTCATCCTGGGCGGCGCTATGGCCGCCACGGGCCCGTACATACGTTTGCCCATCAAGAGTGCCATCCACAAGTATTCGCTCAGCCTGGTCAACAACGACACCCAGTTGCGCATGTCGTCGCTCGGCGACCGGGCAGGCGTGGTGGGGGCCTGTTTGCTGGCGCGCAGCCGCTTGCTGACATCGGCACCTTCTGGATACTAGGGACAGCAGTATCGCCCTTCGACGAGCACCTGCTGCCACCGCAAATATCCCGCGCCGGTCAGGTGCAGTCCGTCGCGCGTGTATCGCATGTCGAGGTGCCCTTCGTCGTCGGCAAAAGCCTTGTGTAGATCCACGTAATGCACGTTTTTTTGACCTACGCAGAGCTGGGCCAACCCCGCATTGACGGCCCTGATCTGTGCACCCTTCCCCTGGTGATTGCGGTATTCCTGAAAAGCGGGTTGCGTAGGGAGCATACTCTGCACAAAAAGTTGGGTATTGGGCGACTCCTGCTGCACGCGCGCCATAATCCGGGCATGGTTGGCCAGGATAACTTCTACCGGAATGCCCCGGGCCAGGTCGTTGATGCCGATGAGCAAAAATATCTTGGCCGGCCGGCGGGCCGTTACCTCGTCGAGGCGGGCCAGCACGCCGAAGGTAATGTCCGACGAAATGCCCCGGTTGCGAACGGGCAGCCCCGGCCACATTTCGCCCCACTCGCCCAGATCAGTCAAGCTATTACCCATAAAAATAACCTCGCCGGGCGCCGCGGGCAACTGACGAAAAAGGGAAACTTTCTGGTCGTAGAAAGAAGAACGGAAGGTAGTGTCGTAGGCAACTGTGGGCTGCCCAAAGGCTACGTGGGCCAGCAGCCAAAGTGTTCCCAGCACCCACAAGGTTTTCATGTCGTGAAAATTAAAAAGCCGTTCCCACGTGTGGAAACGGCCGTTGGTCGGGATACCAGGATTCGAACCTGGGACCCCCTGCTCCCAAAGCAGGTGCGCTACCGGACTGCGCTACATCCCGATTGTATTGGAAACGGCTGCAAATGTAGCAAATTGTAAGCAGCTTTTTTACTTTTTATCAACATAACCCGAAAGGCCTTTCAGCGGTATATGGAATGGATACCACCAGAAAGCATTTTTATTTTTGCTGAAGAGAAAAAGCGAGATTGAAAAGTCCGTTTAGCCAAAAAAAACTAATTTCGGCCGTCCGTAGGTGACGGACGTGCTCAACATCTTTTCGTCTATGTTCAACGTCAACCGCCTGCTGGAAAACCTTACCGGCTACATCGAAGCCCGCTCCGAGCTTTTGCGGGTGCAGGCCAAAGATGGCGCTTCCACCGCCTTGGCGCGGGCAGTGTACTTTTTTGCCTTGGCTTTTTGCGGATTGTTGGCCTTCTTTTGTCTCAACATCGCCTTGGCGGTGCTGCTCAACCACTTGCTCGACAGCCCTTTCTGGGGCTATTTCATCATGTTTGGGCTCTACGCCCTGATTGTGGTTGTGCTCATTCTCAATCAGCAACGGATGCTGGGCCACGCCCGCTTCCAGCAGATTGCCGACAAAATCATTGATTCCAAAAAACCCGCTCCGCCGGTACACGCTCCGCCGCATGAAGACCAAGCCTGATTTCGACGACGCCGACCTGAGCCGCAAGTTCTCGGCGCAGAAAGAATATTACCAAGCCAGTGCCCAGCAGTATCGCCGGGCCCTCGAAGACGACTTCGACGACCTCAAGACCGAGGCCGCTGGCTACGCCCGCAAGGCCGCCTTGGTCAGCGGCATCGGCGTGGCGTCGGTCTGGCTGCTCAAGCGCCTGATTGGCAGCCGCAAAAAGCGCAGGCCCCAGCCCTCTCCTACCAAAAAGGCCGTCACTGCCCCCGCCCCGTCGGTAGCCATGACGGCGCCCCCCTACCGTGCTACCTCGCCGTGGATTATCTTTGTGCGAGGTATTGTCGCGTCAGTATTGGTAGCCGTAGCCCGCGACAAAATCGGTACCTTCATTGATCAAATTACGGAAAGCAATTCTGCGAATGAATCGGCCCGGCCCTATTCAACAAAGCCTCCTGCAGGTGCGTCAACGGACGCACAAGGCCCTGGCCCTGCTCATTGACCCCGACAAACACACGGCCGCCGCGTGCGGACAACTGGCCGCCGCTGCCGCTCCCTACGTGGACTACTGGCTGGTGGGCGGCAGCCTGATTGCCTCCGACCGTCTCGAGGCCGTCGCCACCCAACTACGGTCCGTCGCCCAAGTGCCCGTGGTCCTTTTTCCCGGCCACTACCTGCACCTGACGCCCGCCGCCAATGGCATTCTGCTGCTTTCGCTCATTTCGGGGCGCAACCCCGAGTTTCTGATTGGCCAGCACGTGGTGGCGGCGCCAGCCTTGCAGCGCAGCGGCCTCGAGATATTGCCCACGGGCTACATGCTCGTCGAGAGTGGCCAACCGACGGCCGCCTCTTACATGAGTGGCACCACCCCCCTCCCCCACGACAAACCCGATATTGCCGCCTGCACTGCCCTGGCCGGACAGATGCTCGGCCTGCAAATGCTCTACCTCGACGGCGGCAGCGGCGCCCGCCGCCCCGTCAGTACCGAGATGGTGCGGGCCGTGCGGGCCGCCACCGAAGTGCCCCTCTGGGTGGGCGGAGGCATCCGTACGCCCGAAACGGCCGCTGCCCTCTGGCAAGCGGGGGCCGACGTGCTCGTGATCGGAACCGCCTTCGAAACGCAACCCGACTTGCTACCCGAGCTGGCCGCCGCCCGCTCGGTACCTACCCGCAACGGCCGGGCATAAAAAAACCGCACGCAACGGTGCGGTTTTCTATTAGAATCAATCTGTTCAGACGTTCATCAGCGATTCGCGGCGGCGCATTTTGCCCGCCGGAATGCCGAACATCATCTTGAAACGACGGCAGAAGTAGGCCGTGTCTTTGTAGCCCACTTCGCGACCGATTTCGCGGATGCTCTTTTTGGTGGTGCGCAGCAACGAGACGGCTTTTTCCATGCGCTGGTATTCGATGTAGTCTTGCGGGTTGATACCCGTCAGCATTTTGAAGTACTGACCTACGTAGTCTTCAGAAACGTTGGCCACGCCCGCCAGTACTTTGTTGGACAAGTCGCCCCCCAGGTGTTCTTTGATGTAGGCAAAGATGTTGATCAGGCGGGGGTCTTTGAAATAGGTGCTGTTGGTAGCCAGTTGCTCGACGAAAAGTCGGTTGTCGAGCACGTAACGAACCACCTCTACCACGATTGAATCGGTGTTGTTTTTGATGATACGCGCCTTGCCGGTAATCTCCTCGTTGCTTTCGTACACCACTTCTTCCATCAGTTGCTTGAGGCGTTCGCTGCGAATGGCAAAAGGCGGAATGTCGAGCGAAGCAAAGAAGTTGACCGAATCGAACACCTTAGCTTCGAATTTAAGGTAACTGTAATGATCGCCGGCAACGTCCCCCTCGCTGTCTTTGACGGATTCATAATAGTTGTCCTTGTTGTCCACAAAGGCCTCGAACGAAATTTCCGCGCCGTTTTGGCCATAGGCCAATTGGGTCGGGCGCCCGCCGGGGATGAAGAGCAAGTCTCCGGGTGTAAGCAGTTCGTGGTCTTCGCCAAAAGTTAGGCGACCCCGATGGAGCAGAATCAGGGTGTTTTCTACGTCGTAGTGATTGCGGAGCACCAACGGCTTGAGCACGCGTACGTGCTTGGCTGTAAGGAATTTGATGCCTAACGACTCGATAATCTTATTGTAATCTTCCATTGCTGATTGGATTGGTTGGCGAATGAGACCATAAAACTCTTGGCTCTGTAATAGGACAAAACTAATGATACTTCCCCTTCATTCAAAACGAAGGCATAAAAAAGTGCACGCATTTTATATTATGCGTGCACCCCAAATAAAGGAACGAAACCTCAAGAGTATTATTATTTTAATATCTCTCGGGCAATCACAATCTTTTGTATCTCCGAAGTGCCCTCATAAATCTGTGTAATTTTTGCATCACGCATGAGGCGTTCTACGTGGTATTCGCGCACGTAACCGTAGCCCCCGTGCACTTGTACGGCCTCGGTGGACACTTCCATGGCCACGCGCGATGCGTAAAGTTTGGCCATGGCGCTCTCTTTGGCAAAGGGCTTTTTCTGGTCTTTGAGCGCCGCCGCTTTGAGGCAAAGCAGCCGGGCCGCGTCAATTTCGGTGGTCATGTCGGCCAGCTTGAACTGGATGACCTGGTGCTCGGAGATGGGCTTGCCAAAGGCTTTGCGCTCGTGGGCGTAGGCCAGCGACAGTTCGTAGGCGCCCGACGCAATGCCCAGTGCCTGGGCGGCAATGCCGATGCGGCCACCGTTGAGGGTGCTCATGGCGATGCGAAAGCCTTCGCCATCCTGGCCCAACCGATTCTCTTTGGGTACGATCGCGTCCTGGAACATGAGCGAGTGCGTGTCCGAACCGCGAATGCCCATTTTGTTTTCTTTGGGGCCGAGCGAAAAGCCCTCCGTGCCCTTCTCGACGATCACGCAGTTGATGCCCTTGTGGGCGCGGTCGGGATAAGTCTGGGCCATCACCAGATAGACTGAAGCCGAGCCGCCGTTGGTAATCCAGTTTTTGGTACCGTTGAGTACGTAATGGTCGCCTTTGTCTTCGGCGGTGGTGCGCTGCGACGTGGCGTCCGACCCGGCTTCGGGCTCAGAAAGGCAAAAGGCCCCAATGATTTCGCCTTTGGCCAGGGGCACCAGGTATTTTTGCTTCTGGGCTTCGTTGCCGTAGGTTTCGAGGGCCCAACAGACCAGCGAATTGTTCACCGACATAATCACGGAGGCCGACGCGTCAATCTTGGAGATTTCTTCCATGGCCAACACGTAGGAGACTGTATCCATGCCGCCGCCGCCGTAGGCCGGGTCGGTCATCATGCCCATAAAGCCCAATTCGCCCATTTTGCGTATTTGCTCGGTAGGAAAACGCTGGTGTTCGTCGCGCTCAATTACGCCGGGCATCAGTTCGGCGCGGGCAAATTCGCGGGCGGCATCGCGCACGGCCATTTGTTCTTCGGTCAGTTCGAAATTCATAAAAGGTTGTTTGTTTAAAATAAAAGCCTGTTCCCAGGATGGCAAACAAAATTAGGCAACTAGGCGGGCAATGAAAAAGGGTTTAGTCCGATTTTCACAGACTAAACCCTTTCGGTGAGACATTCAGTTCGGCTAGTCGCGCCGACCAAACAGAATAGACGCGTAGTAGAGCAGGGTGGCCAACGAACCCAGGGCGGCCACTACGTAGGTCATGGCTGCCCACCAGAGGGCGTCTTTGGCCATGGAGTATTCCTGACTGGTTACCACACCCTGCTTGTCAATCCAGGCCAGGGCGCGCTTGCTGGCGTCGAACTCGACGGGCAACGTCACGAACGAAAACAGCGTGGTGAGGGCAAAAAGCCCCACGCCAATGGCCAGCGGCATCAACGAAGTGTTGATCATCAGGATACCGGCCAGGATCACCCACTGCATGTAGCGCGAAGCCACCGACACCACGGGCACCAACTTGGAGCGCATTTGCAACGGCCCGTAGGCCCGGGCGTGCTGCACGGCGTGCCCGCACTCGTGGGCAGCGATGGCCACAGCGGCGGCGTTGCGACCGTAGTACACCTCTTCGCTGAGGTTGACGGTCCGGTCGGCCGGGTTGTAATGATCCGTCAGTTGGCCGGGCGTGGAGATGATCCGCACGTTGCGCACTCCTTCATCGTCGAGCATTTTCTGCGCGGCCTGCGCACCCGTCAGGTTGGCGCGCAGCTGTATCTGCGAATATTGTTTGAACTTGCTCTTCAGCCGCCAGCTTACGAACAAACTGATCAGCATAAAAGCAATACCGATCACATAGGCTCCCATCATAAAACTTAAGGATTAAGACGTGTAAGAATCTTGGTAGTTGAAACATCAGGCACTAAAGGAATAGTACGCACAGTTCCGCCCTGTGATATTACAAAATCTGCGCCAACAATCTGGGCGATTTCGTAATCGCTGCCCTTCACCAGTATGTCAGGACAAACTGACCGGATGAGGGCTTCGGGCG
>DAIMZG010000105.1:0-6199 GCA_036734065.1 Catalimonadaceae bacterium | reverse complement strand
TCGCTGCCCTTCACCAGTATGTCAGGACAAACTGACCGGATGAGGGCTTCGGGCGTGTCTTCGTCGAAAAGCACGACGGCGTCCACGCAGCGCAGGGCCGTCAGCACCCGCGCCCGCGCCCATTCGGGATTGACGGGCCGCGCCGGGCCTTTGAGGCGCCGCACCGAGTCGTCGGCATTGAGTCCTACCAGCAGGACATCGCCCAGCGCCCGGGCCTGCGTGAGGTAATCTACGTGGCCCACGTGCAGGATGTCGAAGCACCCGTTGGTGAAAACCAGTTGCTGGCCCGCAGCCCGGCGGGCCTCGGCCCAGGCGACGGCCTCAGCGCGGGAAAGGACGGGTATAGGGGGTGTGGTCGGCATTTTTTTTTCGGTATGACAGTGTCAGCAAAAAGCACAGCCCGCCCAGCACGAGGTAAAAGAGGGTTTGCGAAGTGTGCATCAGGGCCGCCGACGCATTGGCGGCCACTTCGGGCACGGCGTAGAGCATCAGGCCCCCACTAACCATAATGTGGTAGGCCCCCACACCGCCCTGCACCGGAGCCACCATGCCCAGGCTACCCACCATCAAAATGGTCAGCGTGGCCACGGGCGGCAATGTGGCCGTTTCGGGCAAGGCCTGAAAGGCTAGGTACGCCATGGCCAGGTAGCAAGTCCAGATCAGCACGGTGTGAAACAAAAATGCGCCCCGTTGCCGCAGGCGCCGGATGCTGAGCAAGCCCGTCCAGACGTTTTGCACGAAGGCGCGTATTTTGGCCGTCAGCGGCTGATTCTCCAGCCAAGTGCGGTAGTGCCGCACCAAGTACACGCCCGCCAACACCAGCAGCAGCACCGAAACCCCCGCCACCAGCAACGGGCCGAGGGCCGTTTGCCAGTTGCCCAACCGAGCCGCAAACAGCGGGAACAAAAAAGCGCTGACGCGGCGAAACTCCAGCAGCAGGGTGGCGCCTGTCAGCAACAGCAGCGTGAGCAGATCTACGGCCCGTTCGGCCACTACCGTGCCTAGCGAAGTAGTGAGCGGTACGCGGTCGGTGTGCTGCAAGACGCCGCAACGGGTTACTTCGCCCATACGCGGCAGCAGCAGGTTGGCAAAATAGCCCGACATGGTGGCCAGAAAGGTAGTCCACAGACCCGGCGTGTGGCCCGCGGGCCGCAGCAACAATTGCCAGCGGATAGCCCGGCTCAGGCTGCTGACCAAGGCGGGCACCGTCGAAAGGGCGATCCAGAAATAGTTGGCCGTCCGGAACGTGTGCCCCAGCGCCTGCAAGTCTGTGTCCTTATAGGCAAACCAAAGAAGTCCTCCGGCTGCCACGATAGGTACAGCATACTGCAAAAAACGGCGGAGGAAAATGGGCATACGCGGGAGTGAAAGCCCTCAGGCCAGCAGGTTGTTCTCGTCGGGGAAGACAACGATCGGTTGGTGCTGGCGGGCTTCTTCGCGCGACATACCTGCGTAGGAAATAATGATGATCACGTCGCCCACCTGGGCTTTGCGGGCAGCCGGGCCGTTGAGGCAAATGGTGCCCGTATGGCGGGCCCCCTTGATGACGTAGGTTTCCAGCCGCTCGCCATTGTTGACATTGACGATCTGTACCTTCTCGTTTTCGAGCAGATCAGCCGCTTCCATCAGGGCCTCATCAATGGTAATGCTGCCTACATAATGCAATTCGGCCTGCGTGATGCGCACGCGGTGAATTTTAGACTTGAGAACTTGAATGTGCATGATCAAACGCAGGAAGGGTGCGTACTGCCTGCCTTATGGTGGAATGGTTGATGCAGATGCGTCGGCATTAATTATGAAAAATACAGCGGCCCAACGGAACGCTGCCCCGCGAGCGTCTATTTTAGGCGCAAAGGTAACGATAAGATACGAAACTACGGTTTTACTCGCCCGAGGTAGTCACCTGCTCAGCCGTAGGTCGAAAAAGCTTTACTTCGGCCCAAAAAGGCCCAAAGGGCACGATAGAAGCCAGCATAGCCAGGGCGGTCTTGCGAAATGTCCAGTCGTATTCGTACCGGGCCTGTACCACTAAAACCAAGTAATAAATAAACAACACGCCGTGCAACATACCAGAAAACTTGTTTGGCTCGGGCATACCGTACAGGTATTTGAGCGGCATGGTCACAAAAAGTATTACCAAAAAAGAAATGCCTTCGGCAATGCCGACCACCCGCAGACGGCCGATCACGGTTTGCAATATTTTCATAACTAAGTAGCGTAGCCCCCGATAAACCCGGCGCCGCCGCCGATTGGTTCCCTACGAAACCTCCAGCACCAGCCCCTTGAGGTACTCGCCCTCGGGGTGAAAAATCGAAACGGGGTGGTCGGCGGGTTGCGTGAGGCGGTGCCAGACCCGGAGCGAGCGCCGCGACTGGATGGCGGCGGCCACCACGGCATTGTAGAAAAGCTCGGCGCTCACCACCTGTGAGCAACTAAACGTAAACAACAGCCCGCCCGGCCGGAGCCGTTGCAGGGCCTCGGCATTGAGCCGTTGGTAGCCCTTCAGGGCCCGGTGCCGGGCACTTTTGTGTTTGGCAAAAGCGGGCGGATCGAGCACGATCAGGTCGTAGTCGTCGGGACAGCGCTGCAAAAACTGAAAGACGTCCTGCCCAAAACTGCGGTGACGATCGGCCAGCCCGTTGAGGGCCGCGTGGTGGTCGGCCTGCGCGATGGCCCGGGCCGATACGTCCACCGAATCTACGGCCGTGGCCCCCCCTTGCAAGGCGTACATCGAAAAGCCCCCCGTGTAGGCAAAAGTGTTGAGCACCCGACGCCCCCGGGCCAGTTGCCCGAGCAAGTGGCGATTCTGCCGCTGGTCGAGGAAAAAGCCCGTTTTCTGTCCGCCCATCACATCCACCTCGAAGCGCAGGCCGTGTTCGCGGATCGCTACGGGGCCGTCTTCCTGACCCCATAGCCATTCGCCCGTGGCGGTTCCTTCGGCATCGGCGGGCGCCCGGAAATAAATACGCCGGACGTTGGCACCCAGCACCGCCCGCAGCGCCGTCGCCACGTGGTGGCGGTCGCGTTGCATACCCGCCGAATGCGCCTGCACCACGGCCGTATCGGCGTACATATCCACGATCAGGCCGGGCAGGCCGTCGCCCTCGCCGTGCACGAGCCGGTAGGCATTGGTCTCGGGCGAGGGCAACCCCATGCGCCGACGCGAAGCCAGGGCCGCGCCCAACTTTTCCGTCCAGAAAGCTTCGTCGGGCACAACCGCCTCAAAGCTAAACAGCCGTACCATGATAGAGCCCGCCTGAAAGTGCCCCGTGCCGAGCACTTGCCCCTGCGCATTGCCAACCTGCACTACGTCCCCATCTTGCAAATCGTGCACGGGCGAGGCGACTGCCCCGCTAAATATCCAGGGATGAAAACGGTGTGCCGACTGATCTTTGCCAGCTTTGAGGGTGAGTACAGGTATCATGATGAAGTCAAATTTGTTAAAAAGCAATGTCTTTGGGTGAAGCGCGCAGCCTGGCAGGGACTAACAAACTTCGCCTGGTCTCCCGCCTGGTTTTCGTTCTGAAATGAAAAAACAAGACCTGCTTGGAGCGTCACCTCTATTTGTTGAGTGTATCCAAAAATCGTTGCGGGCAGTTGCAAACAGGTGTCCGAAATTAGTCAGCACTCGGCATTTCGTAAACAATTTAAATAAATGGAGGTTGCCAATGGCGTTACAGCCCTGGGTGTTGCAGACGCTGGCGCGGGTTTGGGGTCAAGTTTTTTGTAAAAAAACGCCACCACAATCATTTTCATGGTTTGACTGAAAGTGTTTTTTATAAACAACATTGTATTACATTTGAGTCACATAAAAAAGTGCCTGAAAGCGAAAACCTATTAGGGGGTATTTTTCGTTTTGTTTCAAAATCTAAACATGAACTCATGGAAAAGGTAGTAAAACTATCCGATGAACAACTCTCGCGTTTGATTGATACCTACAGAGAGGAGCGTGAAGAAATTGCTGATGCCATCGAACAACTCAAAGCACAACTCAAATCTATTGATGATTTGATTGACAGTTTCCGCCACGCCCAGGCTTCGGGTGAAGCACCTGCTGCCGAGGTGGCGCCGGCCGAGGAAAAAGTAGCTGCTACCCGCAAGCCACGCGGCAAAAAATCGGTGGCTACCAAAGCGCCTACCAAAAACCGTACGCGCAGTAAAGGTCCCTCCTATGCCGACCGTATTCTGGAGGCCATTCAATCGCAGAATCAGACGTTGAGCGCCGCCCAGATTTCGGAATTACTGCTGGCCGATGAAGAAGATCGGGATTCGGTAGACGTAGCTAAATTCAAGCAGAACGTGCACAGCAATCTTAATAACCTCATGCGCCGGGGCGACGTGGCCCGTGTGGAGGGCAGTCAGCCCTTTGTGTACGGCACACCCGCCATGGTAAGCAGCGAGATGGCCGCTGCCGAACAGGCCGAATAAAATAATTTGAGCTGCCAGAAGGCGACCCGTTCGGGTCGCCTTTTTTTATGCTGTCCGGTTTGGATACCGGGCGTCCACTCAAAGAAGCACCACGCCCAAAAGTCGCGCGTCCGGCGGCGCACGCCCCGCACGTTCGGGACCCTCGCTTTGCGGCGTTATTTTAAATGGCCTCAGTACAATCGGATGGGCTGATAAAAAATAGAGAAAACCAGTACGCCGTAAACGAGGGCAATCAACACCTCCGTGGCGTTGCCTCGCCCGCTGCCCGTAAGGATGAGAGGATAGCCCAGCGCACGCGACCAAAGCGGAAAAAACCACCGCACCCCGCTTTTGGTCAGGCTATCGCCCAGCAGGTGCGAAGCGTAGCCCGCCGTGCCCAGCCACGCGATGCCCACATAGCCCAGCTGCTTTTCGGCCGCAAAGCCAATGTAGTACCAAAGCACCAAAGCCCAGACCGTGTGCGTCCAGCTACGGTGGGCCAAAAAGGGGCTGACCGACACAAACCCGCCCAGCAGCCCCAGCCAGTGCCAACCCTCCCCAACGCCCCAGGCCACCAGCCCCAATCCCACTAGCAGCAAGGCAATGCTGCGGACGGTGCGCTCTTCCATTGAAAAGGCCGCCAGAAAACCTAGGGCCGCCACCCCCCAGGCCCCCTGCTGGGCCCAACCCGAAAAATACATACCTGCGTACAAGGCCAACCCCACCATCGCGAGTGCAAACGACCACTTGACGTAGCGAAAGTGCGCCGAAAGTCGTCGGCTGAGGCGGCTCTGGTGGTGATCCAGGTCGGGGGCCAACGACGAGACCGCCGCCACGCCGAGGTTGACCAGCGACAGTGGCACTTCGGCCAGCGCCGCTGCGGCCACCCCCGTCGTCACCCCGATGACCAAGTGCGTCAGCCCCCTCACGGCCGGGCTGCCCGCCCGGCAGCAAACAGCCGTACGGCCTCGCCGACGGCCAAAGTCAAGGCGGCAGGCGTATCGGCCAAGGCCGTGGGCAAGTCGCCCGTACGGCGCAAGATGGAGGCGGCGTAGGCCAGTCCCAGCACGTTGATTTGGCGGGTGCTCAGGGCCAGGCGACCGCAAAAAGCCGCCACGGGCACTCCCGCCGCGTGCGACCTAGCCACCAGCGCCCCGATCAGCTTGCCGTCCAGGCTCTGGCTATCGAGGCTGCCTTCGCCCGTCAGTACCAGGTCGGCTCCCGCCAGGTGCCGGTCCACGTCGGCCCGGTCGAGCATCCATTCGGCACCCGACATGATCTTGGCCTCCAGAAAAAAGCAGGCCCCCGCGCCCGTGCCCCCCGCCGCCCCGGCGCCAGGCTGGTCGGCCACGTCGCCCCGGCCCAGCGCGGCCCACAACGCGGCCACGTGGCGCGAACCGTCCTCCAGTTGTGCCACCGTGTCGGGAGTGGCCCCTTTTTGGGGGGCAAACACGTGCGCCGCGCCCCGGGGGCCACAGAGCGAGTTTTGCACATCGCAGGCTACGCGAAAGCGCACGGCCGCTGGCCGGACAAGGGCGGCTGATCCGTCAATGCGAGAGATCGCCCCCAGCGTGGCCCCGGTGGGCACGAAAGCACGGCCCGCGGCATCTTCGAAACGAAAGCCCAGCGCCGCGGCCATTCCTGTGCCCAAATCGTGCGTGGCACTGCCGCCAAGCGTAAGCACCACTTCGCTGACGCCCCTCCGGAGGGCGTCGGCGATCAGTTGGCCGGTGCCGTAGGTGGTGGTCAGGCGGGGATCGCGCTCGGCGGGGCGCAGCCGCTGGTAGCCCGA
>DAIMZG010000104.1:0-6222 GCA_036734065.1 Catalimonadaceae bacterium | reverse complement strand
GGCTTTTTTTTATGCCAAAAAAAACACCTTTCGGACATCGCCGAAAGGTGCGTGGTTGACACGCAGACAATCGGTGAAGGGATGATGGGTATTTTCTGTCAATCAGGACTGCGAATGCCCTGAGAGTTCAGGCGATGCGGGCGCCATTTTCCACTGTTTTGTCGGGTCGTAGGAGTACAACTCCTGAGGACTGGCCCACTACGCCCAGCACGAGGCACTCGGAACGGAAGCCCGCAATCCGCTTCGGAGGGAAGTTGACCACGGCGACCACTTGCCGATCTACGAGCGTTTCGGGCGAATACAGCTCGGTGATCTGAGCGGAACAGCTACGAATGCCCAGCGGGCCGAAATCTACCTTTAGTTTTAGCGCCGGACGCCGAGCTTCGGGAAATGTACGCGCCTCTATTACCGTTCCGACGCGTATATCTACCTTTTCGAATTCTTCCCACGTAAGCATAGTGAATAAGTTAAACCCAGGCTGAAGGTGGCAATATCTTCCGTTGATTTTGGCCGTTAACCACCGTATGTTTGTAAGACGTTCCATAAAAAGCATAACACTATGTCAAAACTAAAAGTAGCCATTAACGGGTTTGGCCGCATTGGCCGCCTGACGCTCCGGGCGCTGCTACAGCGCGACGATATTGAATTGGTCGGCATCAATGACTTGACGGACAGCAAAACGCTGGCGCATTTGTTCAAATACGACTCCGTACACGGCCGTTACGACGGCGTATCTGTCGAGGACAATTACCTAATTGTAAAGGGACACCGCATTCCCGTGTATGCTGAACGCGATCCGGCCAATCTCCCCTGGAAAGACACGCAAGTGGACGTAGTGCTCGAGTCTACGGGCCTTTTCGTGGACGAGGCCGGTTCGGGAAAGCATATTTCGGCAGGTGCCAAGAAGGTGATTATCTCGGCTCCCGCTAAAGGCAACATCCCGACAGTGGTGCTAGGGGTAAATGAGCATATATTGAAAGGCAATGAAACGGTCATCTCTAATGCTTCCTGCACCACGAACTGCCTGGCGCCGATGGCCAAAGTCATTGACGAGCATTTTGGCATTGAGAAGGGCTTTATCACGACCGTGCACGCCTACACAGCTGACCAGCGCCTGCAGGATGCCCCTCACCGTGACTTGCGGCGAGCACGGGCGGCGGCCGTTTCCATTGTGCCAACCTCCACGGGGGCAGCGCGTGCGGTGGGATTGGTGCTTCCCCAACTGAAGGGAAAACTTGACGGTATTGCCATGCGCGTACCGGTGCCCAATGGTTCAGTAACTGACTTGACCGTAACCCTGAAAAAAGAAACTACGGCCGAAGAGGTAAATCAAGCTATGCAAGCCGCAGCGGGTGACGGACTCAAGGGTATCCTTGAATTTTCGACTGAACCGCTGGTTTCCGTGGATATTATCGGCAACCCGCATTCTTGCATCTTCGATGCCGAACAAACGGCCGTCAATGGCAATTTGCTCAAGGTAGTAGGCTGGTACGACAACGAGTACGGATACTCGTGCCGCAGTGCCGATATGATTGCGCTGGTGGGCGAGCATATTCGTTCGGCTATCAAAGCCTGATTTGCCCTCACACAAAATAAAAAGTCGCCCTCGGCAATGGGGGCGACTTTTTTTGTGAGATATGAGGCAAAAAAAAGTCCTTGTCAGCTAAGACAAGGACTTTGGAGTAGCCCGTAGGGGAATCGAACCCCTGTTTTATCCGTGAAAGGGATACGTCCTAACCCCTAGACGAACGGGCCATTGTAGAATGGGACTGCAAATATAGGGAGTGAGATTTTAAATACAAGAGGTGAGGCGAAAGTTTTGCAGAACGTGCCGTAAGGCATTGCGTACACATTGTCTATACTTTAATGATCATACCTTAATTGTCATATGAGCGCAGAAACGAGTCTCAAGTTTTTCATGGACCAGTACGGCATTGTGTACCAGAGCGGGAAAATTTTTGCCGAAAAACTTCAGGGTAACTACCGAGTGTATCATTGGTATGGAGCGCTTCGTCGCTTGGATGTTGAGCAAATCCGACAGCAGTTGGAAGTAGATACGTTAGATGACATTGCCCTCAAGCGGCTAGAGCGCATGGATGCCGATGCCTTCGTGGCCCAACCCATATTTGGTGAGGCCGGAAGTCCGCAGGCGGTTTCAGCCCCTGTCATGACGAAAGCAGATCAGATGGGGATAATGCGTGTGCACGCCGAATTTCTGCGCAATGCCATTGACCTTTCTTGCCAAGGATTCGAACACGTAAAGTACACCGAAGATGGGGTCATGTTGTCATTCGACAATTTTGAGGAACTGACGGCAACGCAACTGGATACGTACCTGCGCAAACTGGCTGAGTACGGTACCATCCAGTATCGTCGGCACGAGGTCAATAAGAATCAGTATTTGGTGCGCTTTCGGCGCGACTTTATGCAGTATGATGCCACAGAAGCCCCCGTGTTTTTCGATGCCTTCACTTTTTTGCCCGAATGACCAGCCCTTCGCCCGATCGGGAAGTGCTAAGCGATGTGCATACTGTTCGTTTGCAGCGCAGCGCCGAAGCCGTACGGGAAGATATCTGGGCACTTGGGGGTAGGCGAGGCTGGTATTTCGGCGATGCCTTGTGGCATTTGCGCGGGCGGATTGACCGCTGGGTGGGCGGGGTCGGCCTGCGCCGGGGACGTCGGCACCCGACTGAGATCGAAGTGGGCGATGCCATTGACTGTTGGCGTGTGCTCGTAGCTGACCGATCGCCCCTTCATTTGTTGCTGTTGGCGGAAATGAAATTGCCCGGCCGGGCGTGGCTGGCCTTCGAAATAGACAAGCGCGCCGAGGGACACTACCTGGTACAGACGAGCACGTTTTGGCCGGACGGTTGGTGGGGAAGACTGTACTGGTACGCGGCCCTGCCAGTGCACAGGTGGCTGTTCGGGCAAATGGCGCGCAAACTGGCGCGTGGCAAACCCGGAGAAAACCGGGCGTCGCGCGTGCGCAGTCACAACCAGCACGTTCAAATGCCTTCGTAAGGTTTCGTGCGGATACCCCATTCTGGAAAGCGAGCAGATATTTTGCTTATTTTGGCGGCTTTCCGGCCCGGCAACCCGAACACCAAAGATTACTGCGCAACCGCTGGCCGACCACCAACATGCTATGAAAAAGACTTTTTTACTGCTCCTGCTCATCGGACTGAGCGGGGCCGTGCCCGGATGGGCTGCCGTCGAGCGAGCAAGATTTCAGGCGGGCGAACGCATTCTGATTGTCGAAGTGTGGGCCGATGATTTGCTTCACATTGGTTATTACGAAGGAGAAGCCCCGGCGGGCCCGTTGCCCGTCACAGAAATGATTGCCCGCACTGATTATGAAGGTCCCACCGAGTACACTGTCACCGACCGCCGCCTCGAAACGCGCAATCTTTTTCTTGACATTGACCCGCGCACACTGGCATTTACCCTGCACGAGCGCCGACCCGGCAACCGTCGGCTTACGCAGATAGCTCCCTACGTCAGCAATGACACTTTACGGGGTTTGCGGGCTGATCGCCCCGCAGACTTCAGGGCCTATGGGTTAGGACAGCAGTTTTACGACCCAGGCAGCGTTCGTTTCGACTACGACGGGCGCGTTCGCGAAGGCGGTGCGTTTGGCAACGAAATGATGGGCTTCAACTACGGTGCCAATGGCAACACGCAAATCCCGGTACTTTATGCGCTGCAAGAAGGCGGGAGGGCCAACTACGCCGTCTTTTTCGACAACACGTACCGCCACCGCTGGGATTTTACCAGCAGCGAACAGTGGGAAGTCGCTACTACCGGGGGGGATTTGCGTGCATTTGTGTTTACCGGGCCCGACCTGCCCCATTTGCGGCGCAGCTACATGCAACTAACGGGCCTGCCCCCGGTGCCCCCCCGGGCCATGTTTGGCTTGTGGGTGTCGGAGTACGGCTACGACGACTGGGCCGAGATGGAAGACAAACTGCGTACGCTCCGGCAGCACCAGTTTCCGCTCGATGGCTTTGTGCTGGACCTCCAGTGGTTTGGCAACATCGCGCCCGAATCGGAGGATACCCAGATCGGACGCCTGGCCTGGGACTATCGTAAGTTTCCAAACCCGGCCGAAAAGCTCCGGGCCCTGCGCGACGAGCAAGGCGTAGGCATCATGCTGATTGAAGAGACGTACGTAGGGCGCAACTTGCCCGAGTATGGCCAATACAAGGCCGCCGGGTTGCTCGTGCAGGCGCCGGCCAGTTCGGTGGGTGGCGGTCCGGAGGGGGTTAGTCCTACGCAAGACGGCCCGGGCGGCAACCGCCCGGCAGGCGAGCAAGTAGTGGCCAGCGCCCGCCAGACCACGGGTGCCGACACGCTCACCACCTACATTTTGCAGAAAAAATGGTGGGGTTCGGGCGGTATGCTAGACTACTCTAACCCGCGCACCGGGCCTTATATCTTCGAAAACAAACGCCTTGCCCTCATCGAAGACGGCGTGGTGGGGCATTGGACTGACCTCGGCGAGCCCGAGAACTACAACCCCGCCGGGCAGTACGCAGTGGGTATGCATGCCGACGTGCATAATCTCTACAATTTTTACTGGATCCGCAGCATCTACGAAGGCTACCAGAAAGCAGGCTTGGCGCAGCGCCCATTCATTATGTCGCGTTCGGGCACGGCGGGTATTCAGCGCTTTGGGGCGGCCATGTGGTCAGGCGATATTTCGGGACGGCTGACGAGCCTGGCGGCCCACGCAGCCAATCAGGCGAATATGTCCCTTTCGGGTATTGACTACTACGGCGCTGACCTGGGCGGCTTCCATCGCAACCTGGAGGCCGGGGCCGACCTCGACAATCTTTACACGCGCTGGTATGCCTACGGCATGTGGTTTGACGTGCCGGGGCGTCCGCACACGGTCAACATCGAACCTACCAAAACGGGCGAGCGCCCCACCGAAACGGCCCCCGACCGGGTGGGCGACCGGGCCAGCAACCTGCGCAATACGCGCCAGCGCTACGCCCTGATCCCGTATCTCTATTCATTGGCGCACGAGGCCCACCGCACCGGCGAACCCGTGATGCCGCCCCTGGCCTACTATTACCAAACCGATACGGCCGTAGCGCACCGGGGCGATCAGAAAATGATCGGGCCGTTCCTGATGGCCAAGGCCGTGCTGGAGTACAATGCCCAAACTACGGACGTGTACTTGCCAGCGGGCGACTGGTACGACTGGTACACCCACGAGCGTATTAGCAGCCCGGGCACCGAACGGAAGGCGGTGCCGCTGTTCCGGGAAGGTAAGTTTCAACTGCCCGCTTTTGCCCGCGCCGGTGCCATTGTGCCGCTGATGGCCGTTGACTCGACAACGCTGAACGCAGCGGGCATGGGCAAGGCCCAACAGCCTCTGCTCGTGCGCGTGTACCGTGGCACGACGGCTTCGGAGTTTACGCTCTACGAAGATGACGGCCGCACCACGGCGTATGAGCGAGGCGCTGTGCGGAGCACGCACCTGAGCCAAGCGCCCGACGGGCGCGCGCACGAAATCACGGTGGCCGGGGCCAAAGGCGACTACCAAATGAGTACCCAGCGTGCCCAACACATCGTGCTGGTGGCCGGGCAGCGCGCGCGGCGCGTTCGGCACAACGGTACGCGCCTGCGCCGCCACAAATCGGTAGCGGCGCTGGAAGCACAAACGGCGGCCGGTTGGGCGCACGATGCCGACGGCACCATCGTGATACGGACGCTGCCGGAGGCAGTTGAACGCGCCGCTCGCTTCCGCGTGGAGTTTTGAATAACTTGCCGCACGAATTGGGAAAGCCTCGCGTTCTGCCCGCCAAGCATCTTTCGCCCATCTTGGGTGACGATGAAAAAGTACTTTTAACTTTTTTAGACTATGACGATAGCTCCCCTTCCCCCCGACGAAGCCGAGCGCTTGGCCGCCTTGCGTGCTTACGAGGTGCTCGACACGCCCGAAGAAGCAGTATTCAACGAACTTGTGAAGCTCGCATCGCAAATTTGTGGAACACCCATTGCGCTTATTTCGCTCGTTGACGAAAAGAGGCAATGGTTCAAAGCCGAAAAAGGTCTGGGGGCGCGCGAGTCGGCGCGCGACGTGGCTTTTTGTGCCCACGCTATTTTGGACGACCAGTTGCTTGAAGTGGACGACGCGACCCAAGATGAACGCTTCAAAGATAATCCGCTGGTAATCGGAGATCCGAATATTCGGTTTTATGCGGGTATGCCGCT
>DAIMZG010000103.1:0-6242 GCA_036734065.1 Catalimonadaceae bacterium | reverse complement strand
CTTGCAAATCGGGCAGTTTTTCGATTTTACGACCCTCAAGCAATTGGCCCTCAATGCCAACAACCTCGACTCGTTGCTGCTCGTGACGACTAAGAACTTCAACAAGATCAATGGCTATTTGCAGGAGCGCGACCGCACCAAATACAGCGTGCTGATCATCACGGGGGGCTGGCTAGAGGCCCTGCACCTGACCAATCGGGTAGCCGAGCGGCGCATGACCCCCGAACTGAAAGAAAAAATCGGGGAGCAAAAAATCATTCTCGACCAGCTCATGGTCTTGCTCGATGCCTACCAACAAGACCCCGATATGAAGCGCATTCATAACGACATGCAGGCCTTGCACCAGCTATTTAAGGAAGTGCAGATCACGTACACGTACGAGGAATCGAAATTGCAGGAGGTGGACGGCATCATGATGATGGTGGACAACAGTACGAGCACGGTGTACATTACCGATGACCAAATGCAGCAAATTGCCCGCGTGACCGGCGAAATCCGCAACAAGATCATCAACAGCTAACTCCACAACGTCATGAAAAAACTCCCGCTGATTTTGAGCGTCTTTGCGTGCTGGTGCCTTTCGGTCGGTACCGCCAAGGCACAGTGCGATCCTGAAAACTTTATTGACAAATGCAACGCCAAACTGGCCGAGGGCTACACTTTCCTGAAAAGCTACAGCGTGGAAGGCGCCAAAGCTACCGATAGCAAGGTGGAGTACTCCTACGTGTTCAGCAAAGACACCAACTACCTGCTCACGCTGTGCGGCAACGGCAGCGACATGCCGGCCAACATGGTAGTGACGCTCTACGACTCGAATCGGAAAAAATTGGCCAGCAGCTACGACAAGGACAATAAGCGGTACCTGCCCGCCATCGGTATACGCATCGCCGCTACGGGCATCTATTACCTGACCTTTTCGTTCTAAGGCCAGCCACCCGCCGAGTGCGGCGGCAGCGTACTGGCTTTCAAACGCTAGCCTTCGGGTCTGCCTTTTGCACGCCACTCTGCACGCTTGCCGTGCGGGGTGGCTTTTTGCTGACCATCTGCCCCCGTTGCTGGCGGCCCCTTGGCGTAATCCCGGGAGTTTTCACGGGCTGCCTTCACGCGTTTGGCGACGGGCTACGCCGTCATTTTTCCGTATTTATTTTGAGTATATTGACAGCTAATCTTGCCATGGGCTATTACTTTTTTCCTTCCGGCAGTATATACTTTCTGAACGCGTAGCCATGAAAGACGCGGAAATTTTGCAGCGTATAGAACGGGGCGACGAGCGCGCCCTGGATTATCTTTACCGGCGCCACTACCGGATGATGGTCAGGTACATCATCAAAAATAACGGCACCGAAGAGGAAGCCAAAGATGTGTATCAGGACGCGCTCATTGTGTTCTGGGAGAAGGTACGGCAGGGACAGTTTACCCTCACGGCCAAGATCAGCACCTATTTGTACAGCGTGTGCAAAAATCTCTGGCACAAAGAGTTGGAACGCAAGGCGCGTCACAGTGGCGACATGCGCGAAGACAGCGACGATTCGTACCAACACCTGGAAAAACAGGAGCGAATGACGGCCATTCGTTCTTGCATTACGGCCCTGGGCGATACGTGCCAGAAAGTGCTGATGTACTATTACTTTGATCGTCTTTCGATGCAAGACATCGCCGAAAAACTGGGGTTTGCCAATGCCGATACGGCTAAGTCGAAAAAATACAAGTGTAAACAGGAGCTAGATAAGTTAGTGAAGTCAAAATTTAAGGCCAGCGATTTTTTTGATTGACTCTGTATGTCCGATCTACACAACCTTGTTCACCAAATTGACGCGTACCTGACGGGCGAGCTTTCGGCTACCGAACGTCTGCGGTTCGAACACCGACTCCAGCAAGACCCGCTCTTGCGGCAGGAAGTGGCCCTCCAATCCGAGATTGTGAGCGCCCTGCGCACGCAGCGGCACCTGCAACTCAAGCAGCGACTGCAGGCCTTGCCTGCCCCTCCGCCCTTGTGGCTGCGTCCGTGGGTTGCCGCGAGCGGCGCTGCCCTAACCGCCATCCTGGCCGGTGCCCTTTGGTTTCGCCATGCCCCCGCCAATCCGGCAGTCTTCGTAGCGCCTTTGCTGTCCTCGGCAACCGACACCATCCAGGCCCCAACCGTCGTGGCTGCGACAGCCCTGTACGCGGCACCCGATACGGCCGTGGCCGCAGCCGCGCCAGCGCCGCCCGCAGTACCCGCTGCCGTGCGATCCAGCGCATCCGTTATCCGCACTTTGCCGCGCCCCTCCGTACCCGAACCCGCACGTACGCAAACGGCCGTGCCCCGCACAGGGGGCGACGTGGCAACTGCAACCCCCCTCGCACCCGTTTTGCCGCTCACGGAAGGCCACAGCACCCTCCCACTGCCCCGCGTGGTATCCGACGGTACGTATGCTTATCACTACACCTACCACGCGGACAAACTCACCCTTTACGGCGATTTTGGCTCGACACCCTACGAACTGCTCGAATTGGTGAGCGAAGGTCGTCGGCAACTTTATATGTATCACGGAGGTGCCTACTATCACCTACAAGCAGCCGATCGTACGCCCACGCGGCTTAGTCCCATCCGGGATCCGCGCCTGCGCAGTCGCCTTGCGCAACTGCGTGCGCAGTAAGCACAAAAAAGGCCCTTCCGTCCGGAAGGGCCTTTTGGCTTATCAAACAGAAAACCATCAGCGCACGCGCTCGGTATTGGCCGTGGCTTGCGGAAGTTGGCGAGCCGTCACTTCGATTATGGCCGTTTCTTCGGCAATCTGACCCTGTACGTCCGTTACCCGGAGTTGCATCGTCAGGGGCTGATCCAACTGTCGGGTCGTCACAAAATACGAAAAGCTCACGGCGTCGCTCGTTTCACCTTGGTAGTACGCACGCTTTGCAAAAGCGGGCTCATCGTTGATGAGCAGTTCGATACTGGCCAACCGGGCAGGTGCCATCACTTTGGCTTCTATGCGCAAAAAGCGGCCTACCTCGATCTGATCGGGCAGCGGAGCCGAAAACTCAATGCTGGGCCCTTCCACATCGGTGTGCGAAGCGGTCACTTCACTGCTAGGAATCACCTGGCTGGTTTCATCGTGGTTGCAGCTTGTCAGGGTGCTGGTTAGGCCGATTAGCAGGAGCGCTGCTCCGGAAAACATTGATACTTTCATGCTTATTTTTTTGAGTTAGGCTTTGAAATAAACTTGTACAAAGGTTATTCTTATGATTATTATTTTCAATTCGTTTCTTGTTTGTAGGATACATCCTAATAAAAACGGGGGATTTTGCGCAACTACGTCGGCACTGCCGATCTTTGGGGAGCAACTGTGTTTCTGCAAAATGAGTTGAGAAAAAGATGAACAAGCGTTGGATCTGGATTATCGGAGTACTGATACTATTATCGCTGGCGGGGCTGGCTATATATGCCCAACTTGGCGGTTTTCGTGCGCCCACCTATCACGTCTATCAAGCGCCCCTTCGCTATCTGGCGGGGCACTTCTACGAGGGCCGTATGCGCGACCGCCAACTGGTCCTCTACTTTGAAGAAGCCGACTCGCTGGTAAATACCCGTACCCTGCTGGGCAACAGCGCCGCCCTCTACTACAACGATCCGGATGCCGACGAGGGCCGGGTGCGCGTGGTAGTGGGGGTGTTGGTGGCCGATACTGCCCAGCCCTTACCTGTCCATTACACCTATCACCCCGTACCGGCCGGGCGCTACATTCGCGCCGAGATGGGTGGCCACTTGCTGGTAGCCCCGCAGGTGTACCGCCGTGTGGCCAGTTTCGCTTCCGAGCGGTCGCTTGTGCCCTCCGATACTTCGCTGGAGGTGTATTTCCGACGCGACTCGATGACCGTAGATATCCGAACGCGCTAACGATTCGGAAATTTGTGCGTTATTAGCCAAGATGGCCACCCTGCGTAGGCACAATTTGCGTGCACGCTCCGTCTAAGACCTGCTTTTGCTTTTCACCAAGTGGTTTCAAGACGCTTTAACAAATTATGCGAGGCCATGCAGAGAGAATTATTGTTTGAAGAAATGGAAAAGATAAATATTCCACGTACCGACAAACCCAGGGTAGTAATTGTGGGAGGTGGTTTTGGCGGCGTGCAGTTGGTGCAAAACCTGCGTAACAAGGGCTATCAAGTGGTGCTCTTCGATCGTCATAACTACCATACTTTTCAGCCCCTGCTTTACCAGGTGGCCACGGCGGGGCTGGAACCCGACTCGGTGGCCGAACCACTCCGCAAGATCTTTAGCGGAAAGCCAGACTTTCATTTTCGCATCGGTTCGGTACAACAGGTATTTCCGGCCGAAAAACGCATCGAAACCACCGTAGGCGAACTCGAATACGACTACCTGGTGCTGGCCAATGGCTCGAAAGTCAACTTTTTTGGTAATGAGCAAATTTACCTGCACGGCCTGCCTCTCAAGCAGTTGCACCACGCCCTCGAATTGCGCAGCAAGATTTTGCAGGCAATGGAGCGTGCCGAGCAGGTGACAGACCCGGTTGCCCTGGATAAGTTGCTCACCTTCGTAGTGGTGGGTGGCGGGCCAACGGGCGTAGAAGTAGCCGGCTCGCTGAGCGAGTTGCGCTCGCACGTACTGCCCAAAGACTATCCGCACCTCGACCTGAGCCGTATGCGCATTGTGCTCGTAGAGGGGCTAGACCGTGTGCTATCGAGCATGTCGGAAAAGGCCAGTCAGAATGCGCTGAAGGATTTGCACAAACTCGGCATTGACGTACGGCTCAACACGCTGGTGGAGAGCTATAATGGCAAAATCGCCAAACTCAACGACGGCACCGAAATATGGGCCGACACCCTCATATGGGCAGCGGGTGTGGAAGGCAATATACTGGAGGGTATCGGTGAAGAGATGCTCATCAAAGGCAATCGCATCCGGGTGGACGAATATAACCGCGTGGTGGGCTACGACGACATCTTCGCCATTGGCGACGTTGCCGCCATGGTCTCGGACAAAAACCCCAACGGTCACCCGGCCTTGGCACCCGTGGCCATGCAGCAGGGGCGGCAACTGGCCCGCAATCTGGTTAATCTCATGAGCCGCCGCCCCCTAGAGCCTTTCAAATACTTCGACAAGGGCAGTATGGCCACCATCGGCCGCAACAAGGCCGTGGCCGACTTGCCCGGTGGCGCCAGCATCCGCGGTATCCTGGCCTGGCTGGCTTGGATGCTCATCCACTTGCTGTTTCTGGTGGGCTTTCGCAACAAGGCCATTACACTGGCCAACTGGATCTACAATTATTTTACCTACGACCGCGGTATCCGCCTGATCGTCCGGCCACCCGCCCCCCTAGACGTCAAAAAAGAGTCGGTTGAACAGTACACCTGATCGGTTGACAAGCCGCTTGGGCGGTTGATCCCCGGCGACTGCTGTCAACTAAAAAAACCTCCCCAATCCGGGGAGGTTTTTTTAGTGTTTGATCATGCCGTTCCCGGCTATTTTTCTAATTCTTCGACCGTCCCGGCGGCCTGTTCCCACACGGTGGTAGCCTGGGCCAGTTCGGCCCGAACGCGCGACAACTCGGTGTTGACTTCGAAAAGGCGGTCGGGCTGCGCGTAGATGTCGGGGCGACTCAGGTCGCTTTCCAGCGATTGCTGATGCGCCTCCAGCGCGAGCACGCGTTGTTCGGCTTCCTCCAGTTCTTGCCGGGCTTTGCGGAGGTGGCGCTGCTGCTCGCGCCGCTCGGCTTCGTTGGCCGCTGGCAGGGCTGGTTTGGCCGCCGCCGTGGGCTTGGCCGCGATGGGCAAGGCTGCCGCCTGGCGCTGCTGCTGCCAGTAGCAATATTCGTCGTAGGTGCCGGGGTATTCCTTGATCTGCTGATCTTCGATGTACCAGATTTTGTTGGCCACCTCCGACACAAAGTGGCGGTCGTGCGAGACGGCCACGAACGTGCCTTCGTACTGCTGCAGGGCCTGAATCAGGATGTTGACCGACTGAATGTCGAGGTGGTTGGTGGGTTCGTCGAGCAGCAAAAAGTTGGCCTCGGAGATAAGGGTTTTGGCCAGGGCCACGCGCGACTTTTCACCTCCCGACAGCACCTTTATTTTCTTGAATACCTCTTCGCTAGAAAAGAGAAAGCAGCCCAGCACGCCGCGCAGTTCGGTTTCGCTCTTGCCGCTGCCGGCCTGCTTAAGTTCTTCGAGCACCTCGTTGTCCACGCCCAGCGATTCGAGTTGGTGCTGGGCGTAGAAGGCCGTCCGGACGTTGTAGCCGG
>DAIMZG010000102.1:0-6260 GCA_036734065.1 Catalimonadaceae bacterium | reverse complement strand
CTGGTCAGACCTGGGCACCTGGAAGTCGCTCTACGAAATATCGGCCCGCAAAGACATCCACGGCAACGTGGTGGACGCCGACGCCATGCTCTACGACACCCAGAATTGCATTGTCAAGGCGTCGGGCGACAAGCTCATCGTCGTGCAGGGCCTCGACAATTACATCGTGGCCGAGTACGACAACGTGGTGATGATCTGCCAGAAAGATCAGGAACAGCGCGTCAAGGAATTTGTGGCCGAAGTGAAATCCCGCAAAGACAAGCAATTCATCTAACAAGTGCTTTAATAAAGTAGCAGCCCGCTGGCCACTGTCAGCGGGCTTTTTTTGTGGGCAAATATCTATGAAGCGCGGAAAGTGCTCTTTTTTGAATGAAAAAAAATTATAAAAAAATATATTACAATGTTAGTTATTTAAAAATTTTGAAAGATATTTGCATTATTAAACTTCACTGCTGTCATCAAAGCAGCGATTTCCACGTATTAAAAACTATCTGAAAACATAATTACTTGCCATTATGAAAAAAGTAATAAGTAAGATTATTCTGTTTAGTATTTGTTTTTGGCCTTTGGTAACGCAGGCGGGCAACATCTACGTGGCCCCCGCTCCCAAAGGCAAGGCCAGCCACGACGGCCGTTCGGCGGCTTTTCCCAAGGCTACGCTCGAAAGTGCCGCCGAAATTGCCAAGGCTGGCGACAACATTCACCTAGCCACGGGCTACTACGACGAACAAGTCACCTTCCGGCGCGACGTAACCCTCACGCCCGCCGCCGATGTGTCCGTGCGCCGACTCGTCACCGACGGCAGCACCGTGCGCCTCAATAACTCCCTGACGATCACCGACAAACTCGACCTGACGGCCGGAAAAGGTGGGCGATTGGTGACCAACGCCCACGTGCTGGTGCTCGGCCCTCGTGCCGAAGTATCCGAAGATCGCTACTTCTTCGTGACGGGCAACTTGCAGGCCGTCCGCCCGGTGGCGGGTCAGCGCGAGTTGTTCGGTCAGATGGGCTTCCGGATTGATGCCACCACCAGCGGCGCCGACCTGGGCGAAGTGACTGTGCTGCGGCAGTCGGGCATGAGCGCGCCCGTCACCGACCCGGCCGACAGCACCCGTACCAGCATTGACCGCTTCTGGACGGTTAGTGTCGGGCAGCCCGCCGTCAACTACGTGGACGTGTCCCTGCAGTGGATAGAAGCTGACGATCGGCAGGCCCGCGACCTGCGCAATGTGCAGCTTTGGCGCAGCACCGACGGCCAGCGCTGGGAGAAAGTGACCCCGGCCCGCCCCGCCACCGACCGCGCCCTGACGGTACGGCTCGAAGGTTTCGACGGGGGGATCTACACCCTGGGCGACCAGCCGAGCAATCCCAACCCGGTTATCATCACGGCTTTTGAAGGCGAACCGCTCGATCAGGGCCTCCGCCTGGCCTGGGAGACGGCTGCCGAGCAGAACAGCGCCTACTACGAAATCCAGCGCAGTGCCGACGGCATGTTCTACACCACTATTGATTCGGTGCGGGCCAACCCGGCCCGCGACCAGAATCAGTACGAATACGTAGATGCCAGCGGTGCCGATACGGAAGCGCGGGTGTTCTACCGCCTCAAGCACTACGACGGCAACGGCCGCGTAACGCACTATCCTGGCAAAGAGATGCGCCAGTTGCAGCCCAGCGTGAAGCGGATGGCCCCCGTGGGCTTGGGCACAACAGAAACTCCGACGGCACCAGCCTCCGGCGTGGAGGCGGCGCCGGAAGCACCCGCTGCTCCCGAAGCGCCTACGCGCAAACGCAACCGGAAAAACTAGCCCGACGAGTGGCTTTCTTCAAGTCCGACCGCTGCCTACGGGCAGCGGTTTTTTTTTGATTAGCGCGCGGTGCGTAGATTGCTCGCCTTTGTTAGAAAGGTGGTAAGCGCGATGCAAAAAGTGGCGATTCAGGGGGGCTTGGCCTCTTTTCACGACCTGGCGGCCCGGGCCTATTTTGCGCCGAAGTTGGTAGAAATTGCGCCGTGCCGCACCTTCCGGCAGGTGTGCCAAGCGTTGCCCACCGCCGCCGATTGGGGGCTGATGGCGATCGAAAACGTGCTGGCGGGTAGCATACTGACCAATTATGCCCTGCTGCAGCAGTTTCCCCTGGAGGTGGTCGGCGAGACGTACCTGACCATTGACCAGCACCTAATGGCCCTGCCGGGCCAGCGCCTCGATGCCTTGCGCAGTGTGCGTTCGCACCCGATGGCACTCTACCAGTGCAGCCGCTTTTTGCACCAGCACGCGCACCTGCAGGTGATCGAGGCTGACGACACGGCCGAAAGTGCCCGGGCCATTCGGGAAGGACAATTGCGCGGCGTGGCCGCCATTGCGGGCCAGGCGGCAGCCGAACGCTACGGGCTAGAGATCGTCGCCCCGCACATCGCCGATAATCCGCAGAACTACACCCGGTTTCTGGTGCTGCGCGCCGGGCAGGGGCGCGACACGCTGGCCCACCCGCCCGCCGGGGCCAACAAAGCCTCGGTCAACTTCCGGCTCCGCCACCGCGTGGGGGCACTGGCGGCCGTGCTCCAGGTCTTTGCCCGTTGCGGACTCGATATGTCGCTGATCCAGTCGGTGCCCCTACCGACGCATCCTTCCGAAATCACCATCATGGCCGATTTGTGCTGGCAAGACATTGACGCGCTGCGGACTGCCCTCGCCGAAATGGCCGCCCACACGCTCGACGTGCACGTGCTGGGTGTGTATCCCGCCGGGGCCCACGGCCCTCTCCGCACCGAAACCATTTCCTGAAACGCCCGGTTTGTCCCCTCATCGGCGTACCTGGCCCGTGCCCGATCCAATTTGCGGATGGGTGCAACTGCTCACCAGCCATTTTTCCGAAGGGCTCATCAGCTAATTGACTCATCAATTGACTAATTTTCTAATTGACTCATTTGCCCAGCTTCTCCCGCCATTGGCGCAACTGTTCGACACCAGAAATCAGCTAATTTTCTAATTGACAAATCATCTAATTGGCAAATGATTATTTCCGCTGCCCAACGCCTTAGCCACGTACAGGAATATTACTTCGCCCGCAAACTGCGCGAAGTGCGGGCGCTGGCTGCCCAGGGGCACCCCGTCATCAACCTGGGCATCGGCAACCCAGACTTGCCCCCAGACCCCCATACGGTGGCGGCCCTCACCGCCTCGGCTGCCCAACCGGCTCACCACGGCTACCAGCCCTACCGGGGTATTCCCGAACTGCGGCAGGCTTTTGCCGACTGGTACGGGCAGGTGTACCGCACGGAACTTGATCCAGAAACGGAAGTGTTGCCCCTGCTCGGTTCGAAAGAGGGTATTTTTTACGTTTCGATGGCCTTTCTCGATCCGGGCGACCGCGTGTGGGTGCCCGATCCGGGCTATCCGGCCTACGCCACGGCCGCCCGGCTGGCAGGGGCCGAGGCCGTTGCCTACGACCTGACGGCCGACAACGGCTGGTGGCCCGACCTAGATGTCCTGCGGCAGGCCGACACGACCCGGCTGAAAATCATGTGGCTCAACTACCCCCACATGCCCACGGGCACCCCCGCCGACGCGGACAAGCTCACCGAGCTGGTGGCCTTCGCCCGGGAGCGAAATATTTTGTTGGTACACGACAATCCCTACAGTTTGGTGCTCAATGCTCAGCCGCTGAGCTTGCTCGAAGTGCCCGGCGCCCGCGCCACAAGCATCGAGCTTAATTCGCTGAGCAAGTCGCATAACATGGCGGGCTGGCGCGTGGGGGTGGCCGTAGGCCGGGCCGACTACCTCGACGCCCTGGTGGCCGTCAAGAGCAATGTGGACTCGGGGGCTTTCTTGCCCGTGCAGCACGCGGCGGCCGCCGCCCTGCGCCAGCCAGAGGCGTTTCATATCGAGCGCAACGACCACTACGCGCGGCGGCGGCAGTTCGTCCACCAGATGCTCGACGCCCTCCGCTGCACCTACGACCCTACCACGGCGGGGATGTTCGTCTGGGCCCGCGTGCCCGACACCGTGCCCGATGTAGAGGCTTATCTGGACGAAATCTTGCACCGGCACTACGTGTTTATCACGCCCGGGCAGGTGTTTGGGCGCAATGGAACGCGCTACCTGCGGGTGTCGGTTTGCGCGCCCGAGGCGGCCATTGCCGAAGCCACGCGGCGAATTGTGGGTTGAGCATGACGAAACAGACAAAATAAGTTGTGCAATAAGGCCGCATCTCCGCGGGTATTTCGTACTTTTGCGGCTCATTTACGTGTTTATGCAAAATATTCGGAATATCGCCATCATTGCCCACGTTGACCACGGCAAAACCACACTCGTGGATAAGATTATCTACGCCTGCCAGGTTTTTCAGGAGCACCAAGAAACGGCCGACCTCATCCTGGACAATAATGAATTGGAACGCGAACGCGGCATCACGATTGTGTCTAAGAATGTGTCGGTACGCTACAAAGACGTCAAGATCAATATCATTGATACCCCGGGTCACGCCGACTTCGGCGGTGAAGTGGAGCGTGTGCTCAAGATGGCCGACGGCGTATTGCTGCTCGTAGATGCCTTCGAAGGTCCTATGCCCCAAACGCGCTTTGTGCTCAGCAAAGCCCTGCAATTGGGCCTGCGCCCGGTGGTGGTGATCAATAAAGTTGACAAGGAAAACTGCCGCCCCGACGAGGTGCACGAAGCCGTGTTCGACCTGATGTTCAACCTCGACGCCACCGAAGAACAGCTTGACTTTTCGACGATCTACGGCTCGTCGAAGCAGGGCTGGATGAACTACGACTGGCAAAACCCTACGGATAATATCTTCCCGCTGCTCGATACGATTCTGGGAGTGATTCCGCCCGCGCCCATCGTGGAGGGCCCTCTCCAGATGCAAATCACCTCGCTTGACTATTCGGCGTATGTGGGGCGCATTGCCATTGGCCGGGTCAGCCGGGGCACCATCCGCGAAGGGATGCCCGTGGCCCTGTGCAAAGCCGACGGAGTGGTCAAAAAAGGGCGCGTCAAGGAACTCCAAACCTTCGAAGGGTTGGGCCGCCTCAAGGCTACGGAAGTGGGCTCGGGAGACATCTGCGCCGTTGTGGGGTTAGAAGATTTCGAGATTGGCGACACCGTTGCCGACGCCGAGCAGCCCGAAGCGCTGCCGCGCATCGCCATTGACGAGCCAACCATCAGCATGCTGTTTGCCATCAACAACTCGCCCTTCTACGGTCGTGAAGGCAAGTTTGTCACTTCCCGCCACCTGCGCGATCGGCTTTTCAAAGAAACCGAAAAGAACCTGGCCTTGCGCGTGCAGGCCACCGATTCGGAAGACCGCTTTCTGGTCTATGGCCGGGGCATTCTGCACCTGTCGGTGCTGGTCGAGACCATGCGCCGCGAAGGCTACGAATTGCAGGTAGGCCAGCCGCAGGTGCTTTTCAAGATGATAGACGGCGTGCGCCACGAACCCATCGAAAGTTTGGTAGTGGACGTACCCGAAACGTCGGCCGGTAAAGTGATCGAGATGGCCACCCAGCGCAAGGGCGAACTGCTCGTGATGGAGCCCAAGGGCGATTTGCAGCACCTCGAGTTTAATATCCCCTCGCGGGGACTGATCGGCCTGCGGAGCCAGATGCTGACCGCCACGGCGGGCGAGGCCATCATGACGCACCGTTTTCAGGCTTACGAAGCGTATAAAGGACCCATCCCCGGCCGGATCAACGGCTCGCTCATCGCGATGGAAACCGGACCGGGTACCGCCTATTCTATTGACAAATTGCAGGATCGCGGAAAATTCTTCGTAGATCCGGGCGAAGAAGTGTACGCCGGACAGGTAATCGGCGAGCATAGTCGCAACAGCGACCTGGAAGTCAATATTCAGAAGGCCAAAAAAATGACCAACATCCGGGCTTCTGGTACGGACGACACCGCCCGGATTGCGCCCAAAATTCGCTTTTCACTCGAAGAAGCCCTAGAGTACATCCAGAAAGATGAGTTTGTGGAGGTGACGCCCAAAATGATTCGGATGCGCAAAATCCACCTCGATGCCAACGAACGCAAGCGTTACAGCAACGTCGAAGCCTAATGGGCACCGAGTTTAATTCTAAACCGCTTTTCTTGCCCAGAAAAGCGGTTTATCATTTGGAGAAGGGAGGTAAGCGCCACAGAGGTATTCTGTTACCTTTGTGGGTGCACCTGAATGTTTCTTTTCAGCGTAGAACCAAAATATGACCATCCACAAAGAAGGCTACACCATTTTGGCCGTCACTACGGGCTTGCTTCTTGCCCTCA
>DAIMZG010000101.1:0-6291 GCA_036734065.1 Catalimonadaceae bacterium | reverse complement strand
TCGCGCAGGGCAAACTTCTGTACTTTTCCGGTGGCCGTTTTGGGCAGTTCGCTAAACACAATTCGTTTGGGCAATTTGAAGCGGGCCAGGTGCGTCCGGCAGAAGTCGAGCAATTCGTCAGCCGTGGTGGGCGGGGCGCCGTCGCGCAGGCGCACAAAGGCGCAGGGCACTTCTCCCCATTTCTCGTCACGCATGGCCACTACGGCCGCCTCGGCCACGGCCGGATGGCGGTAGAGCACGCTTTCCACTTCCAGAGACGAGATATTTTCGCCCCCGGAGATGATGATGTCCTTCGAACGGTCTTTGATCTCGACGTAGCCGTCGGGGTGCCAGACAGCCAAGTCGCCCGAATGAAACCAACCGCCCGCAAAAGCCCGCTCGGTAGTCGCCGGGTTTTGGAGGTAGCCCTTCATGACCAGGTTGCCCCGCATCAGCACTTCCCCCACCGAGCGTCCGTCGCGGGGCACGGGTTCCAGCGTGTCGGGGTCGGCCACGATCATGGCCTCGAGCATGGGGGCGCGCACGCCCTGCCGAGCCTTGAGCCGCGCCCGCTCGTCGGGCGGCAGTTCGTCCCAGTCCTCATGCCAGACGCAAAGGGCGCAGGGGCCGTAAGTCTCGGTCAGGCCATAGACGTGGGTGACGCGGAAACCCATCGCCTCGACGCCCGCAATGACCGCAGCCGGGGGCGCAGCGCCGGCCGTCATGACGTGTACGGTGTGGTCAATGCCTTGACGCAGGCTGGCCGGGGCCTGCTGCAAAAGGCTCAGCACGATGGGCGCCCCGCAAAAGTGCGTCACGCGCTCGGTGCAGATAAGGTCAAAGATCGGGGCGGCCCGCACCTGCCGCAGGCACACGCTCACGCCCGCCGCCGCCGCCAGCGACCACGCAAAGCACCAGCCGTTGCAGTGGAACATGGGCACCGTCCAGAGATAGACCGGGTGCTGGCCCATTTGCCACGAGAGCAAATTGCTGACGGCGTTGAGGTAGGCCCCCCGGTGGTGATAGACCACGCCCTTGGGGTCGCCGGTGGTGCCCGAAGTGTAGTTGAGCGAGATGGCGTCCCACTCGTCTGCGGGCAGCGACCAAGGCGCTTCGGGATCGCCCGTGGCCAGGAAGGCCTCGTAGTCGAGCGTGCCGATCTGGCGGCTCTCGGGGTAGTGTGCGTCCACCAGGTCAATGAGCAGGGGTGCCTCGTCGAGTTGGGCCACGGCGTCGCGGATGACGTCGGCAAATTCGCCGTCCACCAGCACCACCCGGGCCCGGGCGTGGCGCAGCATAAAGGCGATGGCGGCCGCGTCGAGGCGGATGTTGAGCGTGTTGAGCACGGCACCCGACATCGGCACGCCAAAGTGCGCCTCGAACATGGGGGGGATGTTGGGCGCCATGACGGCGACCGTGTCGCCGGGGCCAATGCCACGACGGCGCAGGGCGTCGGCCAGTTGGCAGCAACGGCGGTAGGTATCGGCCCAGGACTGCCGCCATTGGTGATATACCAGCGCGGTGCGGTCGGGATAGACCTCGGCCGTGCGGGCCAGAAAGCTAAGGGGACTCAACGGGGTGTAGTTGGCCTGATTGGGCGATAGGCCTTCAGTGTAAGAAAGTTGATTTGATTTAGGCATATAATTTTTTAGTATTGTGGTGATATGCTCCTCATGATACGCTTTTTTTAGAAAAAGTAGGGAGTGTGTGCTGCATTTCCCGCATTATTCAGAAAAAGTTTAATGTTTTGGGCATGTAGTTTTTTATATGCTTATCCAATTTCTATCTACATAATTTCACTTGTATGACACACAACTACCGACAACGCTTTTTTTCCTGGCCCGCACTTTTCTGCCTGACAGCCCTGCTCGGCAGTTGGCTAGGAACCTCGGTGAGTTATGCCCAGTGCATTGCTACCGATCAGTTTCCCAGCGCCGTTACCACCCCGGCGGTCGATGGCTCGGTAACGACCATCTCGACGGCCAACTGGGCCGGTGAGTATTCGACGGTCAGCTTGCAGGCCGGCGAAACGTACGAATTCACCAGCAGCGTGGCCACGGATTTCCTGACGATCACGACGGATGACAACACGGTGCTGACCTTCGGCACTACGCCCGTATCGGTCACGGTGGCCACTACGGGGCTTTACCGGCGGCACATTCACCTCGACGCCCTGTGCGGTACGGAAAACGTATCGCGCACTACTACGGTGCAGTGGACATCCATCACATGTTTTCCGCCGACCAATCTGAGCGGAGCCGGCTTGACCACCACCACGGCCCAACTGCAATGGAGCCCGGGAGTCGGCGCTGTGTCTTCGGAGGTGCAATATGGCCCCACGGGCTTTACCTTGGGCGCGGGCACCACTGAAACGACGACGGACTCGTCGCTGGCGATCAGTAATTTACAGGCCAATACTGCTTACCAATTTTATGTACGGTCCATTTGTGCGCCGGGCGATACGAGTGCCTGGATAGGTCCGGTAGGCTTTGCTACTCAATGTGACGATTTTTCGGCTCCTTTTGGCCAAAATTTCGATGCTACGCCCACCTTTGGCCTGCCCGTGTGCTGGTCGAGTATTACGGAGGGTGGAAATACTTTTTTGCGCGTGCGGGTAATCACCACCACCACGCCCAACTCGCCGCCCAACCACCTGGAACTGTTCAACTCGACGCTGGCCCAGCACCTGATGCTCGTTTCGCCGCAGCTCACAGACCTGGGCACGGGCACCAATCAATTGCGCTTTCACGCAAAGCGCGGCGCTAGCGCCGAAAACCTGGTGATCGGTACGATGAGTAACCCCACCGATCCGCTAACCTTCACCCCACTGGACACCATCACGACCCTGACCAACACTTATCAGGAATTCGAAATTTCTTTTGCAGATTACACGGGTACCGATCAGCACTTTGCCTTCCGGCACGGCAACACGGCCACCAGCCGCTTCATTTACCTGGACGACATCTTCTGGGAGTCCATTCCCAATTGCCTTCGTCCTACCGACCTGACGGCCAGCAATCCCACTACGGAGGGGGCTACCCTAGGCTGGACACCCGGCGGCACCGAAACGCAGTGGGTAGTCGAATACGGCGCACCGGGTTTTGCGCCCGGCACGGGCACCAGCGTGGTGGCCAACAGCAATCCCTTTGTCCTGACGGGGCTTGATCCGGCTACGAGCTACCAGTATTACCTGCGGGCCGTTTGCGGCGCGGGCGACACAAGCAACTACGCCGGGCCCGTGAGCTTCACGACGCAGTGCGTGCCCTTCGGCGACTTTGCCGAGGATTTTGATGCCGTCTCGGTACCCGGCTTGCCCAACTGCTGGTCGAGCATTGTGGTCTCGACGAGCACGTTTGCCGTTGTGCGCACCGCCACTGGCTTTGTACCCAACTCGACGCCCAACCACCTGGAGATGTACAATTCGGCCACGGCCAATGCCACCTCCGAGCTGATGTTCGTTTCACCCGCACTGACCAACCTGGGCGCGGGTACCAACCAATTGCGCTTTTCGGCCAAGTGGCGCAGCAACGCCGAGATTTTGATTGTCGGTACGATGAGCGACCCGACCAACCCGGCCACGTTTACGCCCCGCGATACGATCAGTAATCTGACGACGGTCTACCAGCAGTTTGAACTGCCGTTTACGACCTACACGGGCACGGACCAGCACATTGCCTTCAAGCACGGCAACGGCGGCGCGACGCGGTACATTTATTTGGACGACATTTTCTGGGAAGCGGCCCCCGCGTGTCCGACGCCGACGGCGCTGTCTGCCTCCAACCCGACCACCACCACGGCGACGCTCAACTGGAGCGCCAACGCGGGCGAGTCGCAGTGGGAAGTGGAGTTTGGCCCGGCGGGCTACACGCTCGGTACGGGCACCAGCGTGGTGGCCAACAGCAATCCTTTCACGCTGACAGATCTTGATCCGGCCACCAGCTACGACGCCTACCTCCGGGCGGCCTGCGGGGCAGGTGACAGCAGCGCTTGGGCGGGCCCAGTGAGTTTTGCCACGCAGTGCGTGCCCTTCGGCGACTTTGACGAAAACTTCGATGCCTTCTCGACGCCCAATCTGCCCAACTGCTGGTCGAGCATCGTAGTGTCCACCAGCACGTTTGCTGAGGTACGTACGGTGACCACCTTCGCACCTAACTCGACGCCCAACCACCTGGAGATGTACAATTCGGCCACGGCCAATGCCACTTCCGAGCTGATGTTCGTTTCACCCGCACTGACCAACCTGGGCGCGGGCACTAACCAATTGCGCTTTTCGGCCAAGTGGCGCACCAATGCCGAGATTTTGATTGTCGGTACGATGAGCGACCCGACCAATCCGGCCACGTTTACGCCCCGCGATACGATCAGTGACCTGACGACAGCCTATCAGCAGTTTGTGGTTTCCTTCACTGACTACACGGGTACGGATCAGCACATTGCTTTTGAGCACGGCAACGGCGGCGCGACGCGCTATATCTATCTCGACGATATTTTCTGGGAGGTGGCCCCTTCCTGTCCGATTCCGACCGGCCTGACAGTAGGCGACGTGACGGCTACCACGGCCACGCTGTCCTGGAACCCCGCCCCCGGCGCCCTAAGCTACGCCCTAGAATTCCGTGAAGGCTCCAGCGGCCCCTGGACGGAGATTACGACCAGCGACACCACGGCCACGCTGCCCGACCTGGCCTCGGCCGTTACTTACGAGGCCCGCGTGCGCTCGCTGTGCGCCGCCGGGCTGGAAAGTGACTTCTCCAACGTGGTGAGCTTTACGACCGTGTGCGTAGCGCCGATCATCAGCACTTTCCCCTACACGGAAAATTTCGACGCGGTGACGGCCCCGGAATTGCCCTGTGGCTGGACGTTCGAAAACCTCAACAATGATCCTTATGCGTGGGCAACTTTTTCGTCCACGACGCTAACGCAGTCTGCACCCAATGCGCTGGCCATCCGCTGGAACCCAGCATTGGACATGGACGATTGGGCCTACACGCCCGAGCTAATTCTGACGGCGGGCACCAGCTACGTAGTGCGGTTTGGCTACCGGGCGCAGTCGGCGACTTTCCCCGAGCAACTAAAAGTGCACATCGGCGACAGCGCCACGGTAACGGCCATGACCACCCTGCTGGGCGATTTAGGTGCGTTCAACAACACGGACTACCAATTGGCCGAGTTTATCTTCACGCCCACCACCACGGGCAGCTACTTCGTAGGTCTGCACGGCTACTCAACGCCCGATCAGTTCCGGCTTTTAGTGGATAATTTCGAAGTGGACATCGCCCCGGACTGCCCGGCACCGACGGCCCTGTCGGCCAGCGACCTGACGACCACCTCGGCCACGCTGAGTTGGAACGGCATCGCCTCGGCCCAAAGCTACGTGCTCGAGTTCCGCGCGGGCACCACTGGACCCTGGACAGCAGTGCCCACTCCGGACACCAGCGCGGCCCTGACCGACCTTGCCCCCACCACGCTCTACGAAGCCCGCGTGCAATCCATTTGCAACGACAGCACCGAGAGCGCCTTTTCGGCGACGATCACCTTCCGGACGCGCCCCATCAACGACCTGTGCGGCGATGCCATCGGCGTAAACTGCCAAACCACGGGGCTGGCGGGCACCAACCTCGGCGCTTCGGGTACGGGCGCACCGACGGACTTGTGCGGCACCGTGCCGGGTAGCTTCGGAGTCTGGTACCTCTTTGCAGGTACGGGCGACAGCGTAACGGTCAATACCTTCGGCTCGCCTGACAACTTCGATACGAAACTCAATGTCTACAGCGGGGCTTGCGACAGCCTGGTGTGCGTAGGTGGCAACGATGACGCGGGCAGCCTGCAATCGGAGGTCAGCTTCCTGTCCGAAAGCGGTACCACGTACTACTTCTACGTGACGGGCTTCGGCACGGGCCAGGGCGATTTCCTCCTGAACGTGATCTGTACCGAAATCCCCCTTGTCTGCGACGCGCCCACGGGCCTGGCTACGGGGGACATCACCCCCACCACGGCTGACCTGAGCTGGACGGCCTCGGCCTCGGCCGAAAGCTACGTACTCGAATTCCGCGCCGGCACGGCCGGGCCCTGGACGGAGGTGTCCACCGCCGACACCGACGTGACGCTCACCGACCTGCTGCCCGAAACGGCCTACCAGGCCCGCGTGAAGTCCGTCTGCAATGACAGCACCGAAAGCGACTTCTCGGCCACCATCACCTTCACGACCCTGGGCGAACCCGTCGTCTGCGAAGCGCCTACCGACCTGGCCACCGGGGACATCACCCCCACCACGGCTGACCTGAGTTGGACCGCCTCGGCTTCGGCCGAAAGCTA
>DAIMZG010000100.1:0-6350 GCA_036734065.1 Catalimonadaceae bacterium | reverse complement strand
TGATGGAGGTGGGCACTAGGCCGTCGCTTACCGTCACGATGGTGGCATAGGGACTATTGGCCGAGGCCCCGCTGGCGACCGTGCCGCTGATGAGGCCCGTAGTCGGATTAATAGCCAGACCGGTGGGCAAATCAGTAGCGGCAAACGTGAGCGGATCGTTGTCGGGATCACTGGCTTGGATGGGTAAGCTTACCACGGCCCCTTCGAGGTTGGTTCGGTTGCCGGGGTTGACCACCACGGGCGGTTCGTTCATGCCTACGCCCTCACCCTTGAGGCTCACCTGGTTGAAGGAGGAGTTTTGGCCCGTGTGGAACACGTGCAGGTTGGCTACGCGCAGGCCGTCCGACGTCGGGGTGAAGGTGACATCTACCGTGGTGTTGCCGCCCGCCGACAGCGTGGCGGGGCCCGTGAGGGTAAAGGCAAAGTCGGCCGCATTGGCCCCGACCAACTGAATAGAATCAATGACCAGGGCCTCATTGCCGGCGTTGGTCAGCGTAACGGTCTGCGGATCGGCCGTCGTGCCGATATCTTGCGAGAAGAAATGCGGGTCGTCGCCCACTTTGGCCAACTTGCCGCGCTGCACCAGGCCCTGGCCCGGCGAGACGCGGATGGCCGACAGTTTGGCGTTGTCTTTCTGGGGGATTTTGGTGAAGTCAATGTTGAGCACGCCGTCGTTGACCTCGACGATGAATTCTTCGACGATGGCCAGCAAGGGGCCACCCGACCGGGCATAGACGTCGTAGTTGGTCAGCTTGCCTTGTTCGCCTTCCATGTTGACGTTGAATAATCGGCTACCAGCGCCCCCGGCACCCGTAACGCCGAAGAAAATCTCGGCGAAGTGCAGAGCCACGTTGTAGGTGCCGTTCTCGACGGGGAGCACCAAACCAAATTCGCCGTACACTTCCGATTTGTAGAGCACATCGTCGTCGGTGTTGGCAAATGTCAAGCTGTTATTGGCAAAGGCAGTGGCCTGACCCGTCACGACGGACAGAAAATCAGTGCTGGGCGACCACAACTGTCCCGAAGCATCGGTGTAGGCGGGGCCACCCATGTTGAGGGCGTACACGGGGGGTAGTTCCTCGACGCCTTCGCCCGTCAGCACCAGGGTGATGGGGTCATCACTACCCGAATGGGTCAGGGTCAGTACGGCCTCGTAGGTCCGGAGCGAATCAGGATTGAAGATAACCGGCACCGAAAGGGTAGCTCCGGCGGACAGAATCCGGGGCCAGTTGAGGGCCGATAAACTGAACGCCGTATCGCCCGTCAGTGTGGCCGTCCGGAGTACGATGGCCTGGTTGCCCCCGGTGTTTTGCAAGGTGAAGGTCAGCTCTTTACCGTCTGTGAGCAGGGTCTGGGCAAAATTGAGCGTATCGCCGGGCTGCGCGGCCAAGCTGCTTGGCGCCAGCGGATTGCCCTGCGGCGCGGTGGGGCCGAAGAGGTAGAAAGCCTCCATCGAGCGGAGGTTGCCTTCGCCCCGCACGGGCGACCCGGCCGCCACGTAGAGTCCGTTACTATTGGTGATGGCCTGCGTGCCGTGCCGACCAGTGTTCATCGGGCTGAGCGTACGCCACGTTTCGGTGGTGATGTCGAGGGCTTCGGTGACATTGAGGGCCAGGGTGCTATCGGCGCGTTCGCCGCCAAACACCATCACTTCGCCGTTGAGGGCCGCCACCACGGCGCCCGCCCGGGGGGTGGGCAGGTTTTGGGGCAGCGTGGTCCACTGGCCCGTAATGAAGTTAAAGCGATCTACTTCCGGCACCAGCGGTTGGTAAGGCCCTTGTCCGGGCACGTCGGCACTCGATCGGCGTCCGCCGACGGCGTACAACTTGCGCTCGAGCACTACGGCCTGGAAGTGGTCGCGGGCGCGGGGCGCGTTGGGCAGGACCGTCCACGTGTTTGTGGCGGGGTTATACGCGTCGAACCAGGCCACGTGCGCGCTGGTGGTGTCGTTGAGGCTGGCGTTGTGGCCATTGCGGTTGCCACCTACCACGTATATCTGACCCTCATGTACCACCGTGGCGGCAGCACCGCGCTGGCGGTTTGTAGGGAGGGCCGGGCCGGGCATCCACTCGCCCAGGCCACCATTGGCCGTCGGGTTGAAAATCCAGATGCGTTCGGCGGGCACTTCGTTGGGGAAGTTACTGGTTTTGAAGCCGCCCAGGGCGTAGATCAGTCCGTCGAGCGTGACGGCCTGCAAACGGTTGAGCACTACGCTGTCGGGGGCGGGGGTGCCGCTGCTCCACTGCTGCGTGCCCAGGTCGTAGATGTCCACCGTGGTGGTTTCGCGGCCGCCGAGCAGATAAAACTTATCGCCCGCCTGCACGAAGGCATTCTGGTGACGCCCTTGCGTCGGGCAGCCGCCGTCGAGGCAGTCTTCGGGTGTTTGGTCGTGCACGAACGTCCACTGGCCAGGGGCCGTGAGGGGATCGAAGGTGACGCGAAACTCGTCCCACGTGGCGCGGAAGTGGCCGTCCGGATCGTCAGGCGAATAGTCGGCATCGGTACCGCCGCGCGTGCCGATCATGCCCACGGCCAGGGCCGAAGGCGTACCGTTGAGCTGGTAGCTACCGCGAATGGCGGCCAGTAGATCGCCCTCCAAAGCGATGGGAGCACCTATTGGAATCGGGGTCGGATTGGCCCCAATGGAATAAGCGGGCTGCACGGTACCCATTTGGGGATTGACCGAAAGGTAGAACGTGAAGTTGAAGGCCGTCGGCAACTGGGGCACTGCGTACTGGGCATTGACCACCACTGTATCGTTACGCTCCACCGTGATCAGCACGCCGCCCGTGTCCACGGCCAGGCGTAGGTAGTTGAACTGATCGCCCGTGCCGATGAAAATACCCGCCGAATTGTTGTCCACCGGATTGACCGGCCCCGACAAACCCACTGCGTACGTAAAGGGCGCCGTGGCCGAATCTACATTGATCCCAAACTGGAAGGCGTTCTGCTGGGTGTTGTCCAGCGCGTTGGTATTGAGCAAATGCGTGATCTGGAACAAACCCGACGTGCCGCCCGGAATCACCTCCACGCGTCCACCCTGAAAGCGGTTTTTGTCGCGCCAGAGCAAGAGGTAGTCGTCCGTGCGGTTGGTCATCAGACCCGTAAAGCCCACGTCGTACATGCCCCGGCTGGGGTCTTCGCTCAGCATGGGGTAGAAGAGGGGAACGGTGGTGGTTTTGCCATTGGCAGCATCCCAGGGGAAGGGATCTTCAAAGTCCAGCAGGCCGTCGTTGTCGTCGTCGGGGTCGTTGAAGTTCGACACCAAGAAGCCCAGCGCGTTGGTAGTTTTGTTGAAGTCTTCGGGCACGATGGCACTGCGGCAAGGGTCCGAGCCGCTATCAATTTCGTCGGCATTGCTGTAGCCGTCGCCGTCTTCGTCAATCTCGTAGCTGTAGTCGCCCGTACAGTTGAAGCCCTCTTTGGGTTCGAGGATCGTGATGGCATTGGCCCCGTAGGTAACCACCCAAATGGTGCCTGCAAAAATATCGTCGTCGCCCTGGGCGATCACGGCCAGCGGCGTAGTGCCCGGATCGTACGAGATGGTATCCACCATCTCGTCGAGGTCGCTGATGAGGCCGTCGTTGTTCGAATCGGGCACGCGGCCGTTCTCGTCGAAGCGAATGCCGTACAGGTTGTGGTTGTGCGAGGCGGCCAGCAAAGCACCTTTGAGTTGGAAGATGTCACCGTTAAAATCCCAGACCGTCGAGGCCGTGTATTCGGCCAGGCCGTTGGTCGAGCCTTTCACCACCACCACGGCGTCGTCGGCCACGCCCGGCATCAGAAAGCTGCCTTCTTTGGGGTTGGCCATCGAAACCGGAATGGGCGGCCAGTCGGCGGGCAGGGCCGAGTCCGGATTGAGGGTGTAGGCCATGGGCTGAGCAGCGGCCAGGGCACTGTCGGTCGTAAAGCGCTGGGTGCGGAAGGTGCCGGCAATGGCCGGGTTGTCCGAGATGTTGGGATCGTGCGTAAACAAGCCCGCGCCCGCCGGGTTGGCCCTGACCGGAGCTGGGTGACCGCCATAGAAACGCTCGCTGAGGTCAAGGTGGTTGTAGGTGGCCAAGTTGCCGATCAGGTGCAAATTGTCGAGGTTATTAACCGCCCCCGGTTCGCCGGGCACCCAGTTGTTGGTGGCGTTGGGGCCGTTGCTTTCGGGGTAGCCGCCCCAGGTCTGGTTGGCGCCGTTGTCCCAGGCATAGACGTTGCCGTTCTCCATGATCTGCACGTCGTAGGGATTGCGAAAGCCCGACGCAAAAATTTGCACCGGGCCATCGGGGTCGTACTTGGCCTGATTGAGGCCGTCGTTGCCGCCAAAGGGGTCGCCTAGGTCAATGGTGTCGTTGTAGCGCGGGTGCCCCACCGGATAGGGAAAATCCGGGTGCGCATTGTCAATGTTGGGCCGCGTAGGGTCGTCGAGCGTACGCATATCGTACTTCACTTTCGAGCCCGTGCGCGGATCGGTGAAGGTGGGCAGGGCCTCGAGGGCATCGAGATCGGCCACCAAAATGGCGCCCGCAAAGGCGTATTCGGTCAGGTAGGCCAGGTTGTTGGAAGGGCCACCCGCGTTGGTGTGCGCCCCTTGGGCGATAAAAAGCCGATTGCCCACCTTGCGCAAGCCATTGGTAGCGTGATTTTCTTCCGAGCGGGGCAGGCCCCGGATCAGTTCAATCCGGTCCCAATAGCCGTTGGGGTCGTCCAGGCCCGTGCCCACCCAGGTCAGTTTCGACACCGTGCCCGAGTTGGTATCCAGGTTTTTATCCTGCCCGGTGGTGTTGCCCCCGATGCGCGGGTCGCTAGAGCTGACGTAGAGCACCGGGTTGGTGGCTGTGCCCGTCACGATCAGCCCCGTAATTTGGCGATCAAATTCCTTGTTGCCATCGCCCGTGTTCGGCACGGGCACGTAGGGCCCGCCGCCGTCGTTGCGATTGACGATGTTCTTGATAGCTAGGATGGTCTGGGCCTGCGTGACGGCGTAGCTGCCCGCACCTTCCGGCCCCGTGCGCTGAATGTTGTAGGCAAAGATGGTTCCGTTCTGCTGCGAGACGTACAACCGGCCATCCGGCCCAAAGCCGAGGGCCGTTGGGTTAGTAAGGTTTACGCCGATCAGACCCGTTTTGAAGAACAGGTCTTGACCTTTCAGGGGGAGCGTGGCTATCCAGAAAATGACCAAGCCCCACAACAAGCGAAGTCGGGTAGAATTGCGCATAAAACGATGAAGTAAGAGTTACCCCGTGAGAATAAATGATGAAAATCAGATAAGAAGCCTACACGGGCATCGTTGCCATCGTGTAGATTCTGGACACCCTTGTAAGAAAGAACTTTTCGACACGTTTGTTTTTAGGACTTGGAAAAACTTTTTCCTAATGAAGTTTAACTTTTCTTGCAATAAGTCTTCTTTCGATGCTGACTTGTAAGAAAAAAGTCAAATTCTCGTAACAACATGGTTTTTTATCGGTGTACTATTTTGGTGAAATCGTCGCTAATTTAGGGCTGTATTTCTGTTTATTCAAATTTACAAACAAATTATTACTAAGTTTTTCACAATTTTTTTTAGAAATTAAAAATCTTTGAAATTATAGAAAGTCTAATAATCATCAGAATTGTAGCTAATTCCTAGCTTTTTAGGGGTTACCCACGACTAGTCCTTGTGTTTGTTCCTGATAACTAGATTTTTCTCAAGTAGAAAGCTAAAAAGCTTGGTACCAGCCAAACGGACTGATCAGCCGCGTGCACGCGAAATTAAACGCTAAAAGTTCGTCTTCAGGCAGGTCTGGACTGAGCGCAATGATGCTTGATAAAATTTTGTCAAGCCAAGCCGTATTCACAATGCCCAGACTGGCTGCGCGAGCCTTCTGGTATGCACAACCCCCTTGGTGCGCCTGGCGGGCACGCGGTGCCGAGTGGGTCGCGCCCAAACGCCTTCCGGAGCAAGCGTCAGAGGAACATCCCCCGCACGTCGGTAGTGGCCCGCTGGCCAATGGCCTCGTGGTTTTCTGCCAACCACTGGTGGGCATGTCGGCGCCCCGTCTGGAACAACCAGTCCAGAAACTGCCGGTCGGCATTGACCTTGCTCGAAGAGTTCAGTTCCCAGAGGTCGTCTTCGGGGTTGATGTTGTGAAAGTAGATGCGGCGCAACTTGCCTTCCATGTCAATGCCCCGGTTGAGCAGTTTGTCCACGAAGGCGAACCGACGCATCTCCAGCATGAGGCTCGAATTGAAACTCAACTCGTTGATCCGATCCCGGATGCCCTGGATGTCTGTAGGCGTGCTGGGAATATTGATCGGGTTGATCTGTACCAGCAGCACGTCTTGCGCATCCGTGCCGTCAATGAGCGGGAAGATCGGCGGAT
>DAIMZG010000099.1:0-6352 GCA_036734065.1 Catalimonadaceae bacterium | reverse complement strand
CCTACAACGCCAACCCCAGCTCGATGGAAGCCTCCGTCCGCAGCCTGGCCGCCCTGAACGTGCCCCAGCGGGTGGCGATTCTGGGCGACATGCTGGAGATGGGCGACTACAGCGCCGACGTACACCGCCAAATGGGCGAGTTGGTCGCTGGCCTCGACTTGGCGGCCGTGTACCTCTGCGGCCCCGAGATGCAACACGCCCGGCCCGCCCTGCCCACTGCGCACTGGTTTGCCCACCGCGACGACTTGCGGGCGCACTTGGCGGCGCACCCCTTGCGCGGTGCGCACGTGCTGCTCAAGGGTTCGCGGGGCATCGGGCTGGAGGCGATCGCCGAGGTGTTATAGCGCCCTGCGGATTGCGCGGCACCGCTGTCGGCTGACCGCGTAATATGATTCTTGTCATATTGAGTTGTTTTGTGGCGAAGGCCAGAGGTAATGCGGAAAATTGATCTACCTTTGTGAGTGAACATTCACTAACAATGATTTGAGATCAATATGGCAGCCATTTCTGACCGACAGTTCGAGATTGTGGAGGCCGCGGGTAGGATCCTCACTACTTCGGGTATCAGCGGCTTGACTACCAAAAGCCTGGCCAGGGAAATGCGCTTTTCGGAAAGCGCCATTTACAGACACTTCAAGAGCAAGGAAGAAATCATCGTTGCCCTGCTCGAATACCTGGCCCAGAACATGGACGAGCGGTACACCCACGCCATCTCTGCCGAGCAGACGCCCGAAGAAAAGTTTGTCACGCTGTTCGAGAATCAGTTTTCATTCTTCAAAAAGAACCCGCACTTCGTAGTGGCGGTGTTTTCCGACGGCCTGATGGAAGAAAGTCAGCGCATCAACCAGACGATCCTGAAGATCATGGCCGTCAAAATGAAGCACCTAGAGCCCATCGTACGGGAGGGCCAGCAGAAGGGCTTCTTCACCCACGCCGTGAGCACCGAAGAGGTAGTAAATATCGTGATGGGCAGTTTTCGGCTCAGGATGTTCAGGTGGCGCGCCCGCAACTTTGCGTTTGATATTGAGCGCGACGGGCACCTCATGATTCAGGCTTTGCTGGTCATCCTCCGGGGCCAGTGACTTGAGCCCTCCATAAAATAAGCGATTGTGCGGATGGCGCCACGTCACCTCCGCACGGCTCAAGGCAGGCTGGCGAGGCGGCTCCCTGCCGGCTGGTTCGCGCAAATACCCCAACCCATGACAACCGTTATCCTGTACAAAAAACTACTCCTGCTGCTGCTGTGCTCAGCCGTATTCCAAACTGCCCGGGCGCAGGTATGGACGTTGCAAACTTTTATAGACACCGCGCAGGTGTACAACAAGACCCTCAAAATAAGCAACTACAACGTGCTGCTGGGCGCGCAGCAGGCCCAGGAAGCGAGGGCCAACCTCCTCCCCAAAATTACGGCCAACGCCGACTACCGGTACTTCGTGGACCTGCCCTACCAGCTTTTGCCGCTTTCGGTCCTGAATCCTTCGGTGCCCGAAGGCCAGTTCAGGGCGGTGCAGTTTGGGGTTCCGCACAATATCAGCGCCAACCTGCAACTGTTGATGCCCCTCTACAATCCGCAGCTTTACGGAGCCATTGAACGCGCGCAGCGGGCCACCGACCTGAGGGCCTTGCAGCATCAGAAAACGGAAGAGCAGGTGTATTTCGACATCTCGAATCTTTACTACAACGCGCAAATTTTGCATCACCAGTTGTCTTTCGTTGACAGCAACCTCGTCAATGCCCGGAGGCTGCTGGCCAACGTGACCCTACGCAACGAGCAACTACTGGCCACGGGAACGGACGTGAACAAAACCAAGCTGCAGGTTGCCCAACTGGCCACGCAAAAGGAAAACATCCGCAGCCAGTACGAGCAGGTCTTGAATTCGCTAAAATTTGCCACGGGCCTGGCGCTCGACCAGTACGTGCAGATTGATCCGGACATTCAATACCGAGATGCCAGCGAGTACGCTCCGGTGGCGACGCTGGATATGCGCATCGTAGAAGCGCAAAGCCGCGTGCTGGAAAGCGAGCTGAGCACCCTGCAACGACCCACCTATTTGCCGACGCTCAATCTGGTAGGTTCTTACGGGGCAACGGGCTTTGGATACAACGGCTCACCAAGGGCTTTTCTGGACTTTTATCCCGTCAGCTTTGCGGGCATTCAGGTGTCGTACGCCTTGTTCAACGGGACGATCACCCGGCGCCGGATCGGTCAGAGAAACATTGAGTTGCTCAGCAACAAGCTTCAGTCGGGGTTGGCTACCGAACAAACCGCCCTGCAAGTTGAAAATGCCCGACTACAACGCGTCGTTGCCCGCTATTCGGTGCAAACGACTGCTGAGCAAATTGAGCTGGCAAAAAGCGTGTACGCGCAAACGATTATCCAGCAAAAACAAGGCACGGCGGGGCTGGCAGACGTCCTGCTGGCCGACAATGCCCTGCGCGAAGCGCAGCAAATGTACCTCACGGCGGTCATTGACTTTCTGAAAGCAGACCTAACCCTCAAAAAACTCACCGGAAACCTAAGATCGGAGAACTAGCACATGAACGGGAAGAAAATAATTGGCATCGTGGTGGGCGTAGCCATCGTGGCGTTTTTAGTGATCAGACTAAAAAACAACAAAGACGTTGCGCAACGCAAAGTGTATCAATACGACAAGGCGCAGGCCGTCAACGTCCGGACCGACACCCTCCGGCTCGAAAGCATAGCGCCCGAAACGTACTATTCGGGCACATTCGAACCCAACAAAGAGACGAAGGTCAGCGCCGAAATACAGGGTAAAATCAATGCCCTGTTGGTGGACATCGGGAGCGTAGTCAGGAAGGGACAGCCCCTGGCGCTCCTAGACAATGTGCTGCTGAAATTGCAACTACAGGCCGCCGAGCTACAAGTAGAAGGCCTGGAAGCCGACGTAAATCGCTACACGATTTTGGCCGCCGCCGACGCCATTCAGGGCGTACAGTTGGAGAAGGCCGCCTTGGGCCTCCGGTCGGCAAAAGTACAGTGCGCCACGTTGGCCGAACAGCTAAAAAAAACCACCGTCAGGGCTCCCTTCGACGGCGTCGTGACGGCCAAGCTTAGCGAAGAGGGGGCTTTTGCAGCCCCCGGGGTTCCGCTGCTGCAGATCACGGACATTGGGCGTTTGAAATTTTCGATAAACGTTTCCGAAAGCGACCTCAAACAGTTCTCCCTGCACCAACAATATTCTATAACGGCCGATGCCTACCCCGAAATAGCACTGGTGGGCGAGGCGGTCATGACGGGCAGCAAAGCCAATGTCGGCAGCAGTTTTCCGGTGCAGTTTGCGGTGGCCAACACCCCCGACCTGAAAATAAAATCGGGCATGTTCGGCAAGGTGATGCGCAGTGAGGTGGCGCCAGCACAAGGAATTGTCATCGCCTCGTCGGCCCTGGTGGGCACAGCCAGCGAACCGCAGGTGTACTTGGTAAAAGACCGGAAGGCCGTGTTGCACCGCATTACCATTTCGAAAAAATTGCAAAACAAAATTGTGGTATCGGGCGGCGTAGGCGCGGGAGATGTGATTGTCACCAGCGGGTTTATAAACCTCTTCGACGGGGCAAGTGTCACTGACAAGTAAAATCAACCAGCCATGAACATTACCGAAATTTCGATAAAACGGCCGTCTCTGATCATCGTGATGTTCAGCGTATTTGCCTTGTTGGGTATTGTGGGATACGCAAACCTGAGCTACGAACTGATGCCCGACTTCAACCAGCCCGTGGTGGTGATCAAGACGGCCTATCCGGGCGCCGAACCGGGCGAGGTTGAAACGTCCGTCTCCCGGAAAATAGAAGACGCGCTCTCCAACCTCGAAGGGGTTGATTATTTGATCACCAAGTCGTTGCCCAATGCCTCGGTGATCATCGCCAACCTCCACTACGGCACCGACCTGGACAAATCTATGCAAGATGCCCAGCGCTACATTGACAACATCCGGCAGGACCTGCCCGCCGAAGTGCGGAGTCCGGTCATGAGCAAGGTATCGCCCAACGACCTGCCCATTATGTCGGTCAGTGCCACGAGCAACCTGCCCGGGCCGGTGTTTTACCAAAAAATGAAAGACGACTATCTGCCCCAGATTCAGCAGATAAAAGGCGTGGCCGAGATCACCGTATTGGGCGGCGAAGAAAGGGAAATCCAGGTGAAAATAGACCAGGACAAGCTCCGGCGCTACAAAGTCTCGATGGCCCAGGTGGTGGAGGCCATCAACCGTTCGGGGCTGGACTTGCCCTCCGGGAAAGTGCAAACCGAAAAAGAAAACAGCTCGGTACGTTTGGCCGGAAAGTTTGCGACCCTGGAGGACATCCGAAATGTGCAGGTGGCCATGCCCTTTTTCGACAGCCCCGTGTATGTGCGCGACGTCGCCGCGGTCACCGATGGCGTGCGAGAGGCCACGTCGGTAAGTCGCTACAACGGCCAGTCGGGCATTGGTTTCTTGCTCAAAAAACAGGGCGACGCCAACGCAGTGGAAGTGTCGAAACTGGTGCGCCAGCAGTTTGCGCTCATCGCGCAACAAGAGGCCGCTGCGGGCGTGCAGTTTACCATTGCCGACGACAGCACCGACAACACCATCGCGGCCGTAAACGCCGTGGTGGTAGATCTGATACTGGCCGTGGTGCTGGTCTCGCTGGTGATGCTTTTGTTTCTGCGCAGCTTCCGCAATGCGCTCATCGTGCTGGTGGCCATCCCCACTTCTTTGGTGACGGCCTTCGCCGTGATGTGGCTTCTGGGCTACACCCTCAATCTGATGACCTTGTTGGCCATGTCGCTCATCATCGGGGTGCTGGTGGACGACGCCACCGTGGTGCTCGAGAACATCCAGCGCCACCTGGACATGGGCAAAGAAAAGCGCGCCGCGGCCATGGACGGCCGGATAGAAATTGGCTTCGCGGCCTTGTCCATCACCCTGGTGGACGTCGTGGTATTCCTGCCGATTTTGTTCCTGCAGGTTTTTGTGGCCGACATGCTCAAGCAGTTTTCCATTGTCGTCATCACCTCTACGCTCACCAGTTTGCTGGTGGGCTTCACCCTCACGCCGTGGCTGGCCTCGCGCATCGGCAAAAAAGAAGACTTGCGCCCCACCAACTTTTTCAACCGCTTTTTGCTGGCCTTCGAGCACCAACTAGAAATTTTTGTCAATTGGTACGGTCGGCAACTGGCGTGGGTGCTGGGCCACAAGCGCCTGTTTGCGGGCATGGTGGTGCTGCTTTTTGTCATGACCGTGGGCATCATGAAGCAGGGAATTATCGGCAAAGAACTGATCTCGACCGGCGACCAGGGGAAATTTAAGATGGCCCTGGAGTTCGATAAATTTACTTCCATCGCCGAAAACAACCGGATGGTGACGGAAATAGAGCGCTACATCCTCCAACAACCCCAGGTGGCCACCCTGTTTAGCAATGTGGGCGGGCCGAGTGCGGGCATTGGCAGCCTGGGCGTGGGCGCCGCCAACAAAACGGAGCTGACCATTCAGCTGCACGTGGCGCCCGGCGCATTGCAAGAAAAAGGTCTGAGCAGAATGCCCACCGAGGATTTCATGAAAACGCTGCGCGCAGACCTCCGGCAGCGGTTTCCGGGCATCAATTATTCGATGGCCGCCCTGGGTCTGATTCCGCGCTCGGCGCCCATCGAGATCACCCTGAGCGGCAGCAGTCCCGAGGGAGTTGCGCAGGCCGGTAACTACCTGAAAGCAGTGGTAGAAAAAATTCCGGGTGCCGACAACGTACGTTTGTCCGTGGAGGAGGGCAGTCCGGAATACAGCGTCGTTCCCGACAAGGACAAAATGCAGCGCCTGGGCCTGACAACGGCCTACGTGGGCCTCAACCTGAGGACGGCATTTACTGGCAACGACGAAGCGACCCTGACGGAGAACGGCACGGAATACCCGGTCCGGATTTGGCTGGACGATTTCGACCGCCGCGACTACGAGGACATCAAAAACCTGAGCATCGTCAACCCCGCGGGGGTGCCCGTGGAGGTGTCGCAATTTGCCACCATCCAACAGGGCAATTCGCCGTCTTTGCTCGAAAGAAAAGACCGTCAGCCGGCCATCACGCTCACGGCCGACGCCTTGGGCAGGCCTTCGGGCACCGTGGCCGACGACGTGGTAGCCTACCTGCAAGCAAACCCCCTACCCGAAGGCATACAACTGACCTGGGGCAGCGACATCAAGCGCCAACAAGACAGTTTCGGGGCCTTGGGCTCGGTGTTGCTGATTTCGTTTTTGCTGATCTACCTGATTATGGTGGCCCTCTACGACAACTTTGTCTATCCTTTCGTGGTGCTGTTTTCTATTCCCGTGGCCGCGATCGGGGCACTTTTTGCCCTCAACCTTTC
>DAIMZG010000098.1:0-6462 GCA_036734065.1 Catalimonadaceae bacterium | reverse complement strand
GGGGGCGACGGCACCCTGCTGGAGACCGTTACGTTGGTGGGCGACAAGCAAATACCCATTCTGGGCATCAACCTGGGGCGGTTGGGGTTTTTGGCCTCTACGGCCGCCGAGCAAATTGTGCCGGCCTTCGATCAGGTCTTTGCCGGATACTACGACTACGACCTCCGGACGCTCATCAAGCTCGAATCTGACCGGCCGCTTTTTAACGGCACCAACTTCGGCATGAACGAGTTCACGATCCTCAAGCGCGATACGTCCTCCATGATCGTGGTGCATACCTATATTGATGGCGAATACCTCAACTCCTACTGGGCCGACGGCCTGATCGTGGCCACGCCGAGCGGCTCGACGGGCTATTCGCTCAGCGTCGGCGGGCCGGTGGTACTGCCCGACTCCAACAATTTTATTATCGCCCCCGTTAGCCCCCATAATCTCAACGTGAGGCCCTTGATCGTGTCGGACGAAAGCGTAATCTCTTTCGGAATACAAGGGAGAAGTAAAAATTTCCTGATATCTTTGGATTCCCGTTCCGAAGTAGTGGACGACACTATCCAGTTGGCCGTGCGGAAGGAGCGGTTTAAGGCCCGCCTCGTGAAGCTAAATAATTATAATTTTCTCCACACCTTGCGTAGTAAGCTCAATTGGGGCTTAGATGCGAGAAATTAGACGTGCAAGTTTCTCAAATTGTACTTCCGTATTTACATTGCACCAAGTTGAGCATTGCCCCAGATTTGAGGACTAACAGGTTATCAGAATAAATGTCGAAGTTTATGTACAAAAGTATATCACTACTCCTCGGCTTGCTGATCGTAGGCACCCTTGCCTTCGAACATCGCGCCGAAGCGCAGGGCCGCCGCCCTGGCCAACGCTACAAAGGTAGCAGCAAACGCATCAGCAGTTTTACGGGCCGCTCGCGTTTCAACAAAAATCGCCAATACTGGATATTCAGCGCCAGCGTGGGAGCGGCCAATTATTTTGGTGACATTGTGCCTCGCTCTACCCGAGGCAGTTTCGATATTTCGCAAACGCGACCCAGCATTGGTATCTATGCCGGTCGGCGTGTGCATCCCAATATTACGTTGCGTGGGGGCTTTGCCTTTCACCGCCTGCGTGGCGACGATTTCGAGTCGGCCAGTGAAACCGATGCCCAGGCGCGCGCCCGCTACATCCGCAATACGCACTTTCGCAATGATGTCAAAGAGTTGACGGTCACGGGTATGTTCGATTTGTTCGGCAATACGGGTAGCTACTTGCGCCGGGCCGACATCAATCCGTACGCATTTGTAGGTATAGGAGCCTTTTTGCACAACCCGCGTGCCCAAAGCCCGGATGGCACCTGGGAAGCACTGCGGCCGCTGGGCACAGAAGGCCAGCAAGCGCCCGCTGATGTGCGCAGTGCCAAAGGATACGAAAGTCCCTATTCGTTAGTGCAGGTGGCCGTACCTTTCGGCATCGGCGTCAAATACGCCATTTCCTCTAGTCTGGACTTGGGTCTGGAGATTGGTTACCGCCTTACGTTCACCGATTATCTGGACGATGTGAGCACATTTTATCCCGACTTCGAAGATTTGCAAAGCCCCTTGGCCCGTCAGATGGCCTTCCGTTCGGCCGAGCCGCGTGCGGCTGCTGCGGGTAGTGACCGTAATCTGGCTTCCGTGCTGGAAGCCGCCGACAATAGAATCATTTCGGGAGGTACCTACCGGGGGCAAACGGTACCTTCGGGTACAAATTTTGTCGAGTTCCACGGCCCCCGCGATATCCGGGGCAATTCCAGTGATAATGATTACTTTATCGTGACGGGTTTCCACTTGTCTTACCTGATGGGTACAAATACACGTCGTCCTAAATTCCGTTAATACCGAGATACATGACAAACAGAACCTTTTTGAGGGTTTCGAAAAAAGTGGGAGCAGCTTACACGCTAATCCCACTTTTTTTTTCGTTTTGGCTTATTAGCCCGGCGCAAGCCCAGCGTTGGGAAATTGGGGCCGGACTAGGCACCACAGGCTACATAGGTGACTTTGCGCCCACTCCGCATCCTTCTACCCACAACCTGGCGGGCACTATTTTCGTCCGGCAAAATTTTTCGCCCGTGTTTGCCCTGCGTTACGGCATCACGCTGGGGGGCATCCGGGGCAACGCCGCCACGGTTAATGATGGTTATCTGAGTCGCTACGCCGATACGCTCAATCTCTCGTTCCGAACATTAGTCACAGAACTGGCCGTAGTGGGCGAATACAATTTTTTCGACTACCGCAACGAAAAGTACCGTAAGTGGAGTCCGTACTTGTTTGGCGGTATTGGCGTGTTCATCTTCACACCCGGCAATCCGGGCTCGCCCCTGTCGCCCGCCACCGAGCTTAATCCGGCGCTGGCCATTCAACCCGCAATTCCTTTTGGGCTAGGTGCCAAATTTGTGCTGAGCCGACACTGGAACCTGGGCGTCGAGTTGGGTGCGCGCAAGACGTTCACCGATTATCTCGACAATGCCAGCAACGTCGTGCAAAGCCCGGTGGGGCTGACGGGCTGGCAGCGGGGCAATCCGAACACGAACGACTGGTATTATTTTGCGGGGGTGAAACTCAGCTATACCATCTACTCCATTTTGTGCCCGTACCCGTGGGGCAGCAATCCGCCCATCTGACTCAGCGCCCTTGGCTGACAAACTGAAGAATGGCTTGCCGGTCTATGGTCAGGCTCCAGAGGGCCGTAAGGCGCTCGGTAGGCTGGCTAAGTCCGGCGGTATCAAGTTGGGAATAGCGCGCCAGCAGGGCCGCCTGCACGGCAGAATCGGCGCTTTGGCCGTGGCACTTCCTGCAGAGTTGCGGGTCGAAAACAATGGGCGCCGTAAAAAGCCATTGCTGGCCCCGGGTGTCAACCTTTTGCACGTTGGGAGGACGCTCGCCGCCTTCCGACAGGTTGTATTCGTAGGCCTCGGCCAGCGTCTTTTCTTTGCCTTGCGGGCGATGTTCGGGTCGGATCGGGTGGAGGCTCGCCCGTCGTACATTGAGGTCGGGGGCGTAGGCATCTGTCAGTGACCCGAGGCGGCAAGCCCCGAGCGTATCGGCTGGCGCCGCCGCGGCGAGCGCTCCCCGCAGTTGCGCCTCCCAGGCGGTTTGCAGTTCCCGTACCCGACTTTGCCCCAGTTTCATGGCGCCTTCGGCCAGTTGCCCCTCGGTGGCGCGCACCACCTTGCGCGAACGCATTTCGTCCCGCACGCGCTGGCTGTCAATTTTCTCGTCAGAGCAGGCGGCGGCCAGCAGAAAAAGGACAAGTGCAAAGGGAAAGGAGCGTTTCATAGATGAGTTTTCCTATTTAAAAGAAATCCGGCACCGAAGGTTTCCCCCCCGGTGCCGGACGTAGCTACCCGCTATGGGCAAAAGGCTCAGCCCACCTTGACGGGTTGCTTTTCCAGCAGCCACGTTTGGGCGGCTTCCCGACTTTCGAAGATGCGCATCTCGAAACCAGCGGCCCGGCTCACCAGGTCTTCGGCCGACATGGCCCCGAAAATATCGGGCGACACCACGTGGGCGAAACGCTGCAAACCCAGGCCGATGGCCCGGGGCATCCAGTCTTGGGCGATCCACTCGTTGGCCTCGTCCCAGGAGCCCTCCAGGCGGCTATTGTCGTTGAGCAGGCACGAGGTGCGGTGGCGCTCGAACAAGGTCAGGGCCGCGTTGGCCGCTGCTTTCAGTTCTTCGATGCTGATAAATCCGATCCAGTTGGACTCAATAAAATGGCCTTCGGCTACATAAGCGGCATGGTAGTATTCCTCGCCAATGGTGTTTTTCAGGACAATAGACATGTTGTTGGGGTATAAGGGTTAGCAATAATTTCAGGTAATTGGATTGCGCAGGCTGGCCAGTTCCTTTTCTTTTTCGACCAGTTGGGCCCGCAGGTCGGCTTCTTTTTGGCGAAACTTCTCGACCGTGTTGGTCATGGTTTTTTTCTGGGCCTCCAAACGCTCGTTGGCGCGGCGCTCTTCTATTTGCTTTACTTTCTCGATTTCCCACCGCGCGGCCTCCAGTTCGTCGAGCTTGCCCCGGAGGGTAGCCTCGCTCTGGCGAAGCTCTTCTTGCAAGCGCTGTTGGTGTTCCTGGGTGGCTTGGAGTTCTTCCAGGTTCTGGCGCATTTCTTCTTCCTGCGCCCGGAGTTCCTCCGACTGCTGCTGCGAAGCTTCCAGCAACTGAGCCGTACGTTGGCTGACAATCGTGCTCGACACGGTGGCGGCGATATTTTCGCCCACTCTTTCAACGAACTGGATTTGGTGCGGCGCAAACACCTTGAACGAGGCGATCTCGATCACGCCGAAGGTCTCTTCGTTGACCCGTATGGGCGCAATGAGCACGCATTTGGGCAAGGCCTTACCCAGCCCGGAGGTGATCTGCAAATAGTCGTCGGGCACGTCGGTGAGCAGTACCGTATTGCCCTCGCGCCACGCCTGACCGGCGAGGCCTTCGCCCATTTCCAGGCGTTTGTGCAGGTGTTTCTTCCGATCCCAGGCGTAGCAGGCTGTCAGCACGAGCGTATCTTCCGACTGTTCGTCGGCGGCAATCTCGCGGATGAATAAGGCGCCCTGATTGGCACCGAGGTACTTGACCAACTGGCGGATGACGGTATCGGCCAAATCGCTCACCTGGGCGTGGTGGCTGCGGAGCACGTCGTTGAATTGGGTGATACCTTCGGTGGCCCACTGGCGCTCGGCTTCTTCGGCTTTTACGGTTTGCAGGCTGCTGCGCATTTCCAGTAGGGCGTTGCCCAGCACGTCCTGCTCGCTGAGCACCCGAAATTCTGCTTCCAGGTTGCCTCCGCCAATTTCGCGGGCAAAGGCGGAAGTCTGGCGCAGACCCGTCACGAGTTGATCTACGGCTAGGGCGATCTCGCCGATCTCGTCGCGGCGACGGCGGTACTGCGATTCTTGTTCGGGCAATTCGCCCCGGCCCAGTCGGGCGATTACGTCGCGCAATTCGCGGATGGGGCGGGCAATCATGCGGGCCGTCAGCCCCGCACTCGACAAACCCACCACGACGAAGATGACCGTGATTACGACCAGCAGGGTATGCAGCCAGCCAAAGGAGTTGCTGATTTCGGCTTTGGAGTGTTGCAGCCGCTGGCGCTGCACCGTCAGCAATTGTTGCAGGTGATGATGTTGCCGCACTACGGCTGGCACCAACTCGGTGGCGATGCGCTCTTCGGCCAGCGAGCGTTTGAAAAAGTCTTCGTAGTCGTCGAACGTTTGCAAGGTTTGCATCACTTCCTGACTGACGGACGCCGCCGAGTCGAAGGTGGCAAATATGGCGGCCAGTTGCTGCTGCTCGTCCACTTCTTCCCACTGCGTGGCCAGCGCCTGCAAGCGCGCCTTTTGGGTGGGATATTCCACGTCGAGCAGGTGCTGCAACTGGCGGTGGTCTTCTTGACTATCGGGTACGTAGGCCCAATTGGTGGTCAGCATGCGCAGGCGCGTGGCCAAATGCCCAAAGGTTTCAAGGGCTTCAAGCGAGGGTACCCGTACTTTTAGGTTGGTCTCTACCAACTCGGCACTCGTGCCGAGCGTGCGTAAACTCATCACCGCGTTGAAGGTCACGAGTGCGATGAGGACGAAAAAACCACCGAGAATTTTCTGGCTCAGACCCAGGCGCTTTATTTTCATGACGAGAAATTTGGAAGAAGAAAGCAAGTGTTAGTCGGTCGCAGCTACGTTTCCTACCAGAATAGCTAGTCTTTTGAGCTCAGACGAAACGCGCAGGCCCGCTTCGTTCACGTGGCCTTCGTGCAGCTCGAATTTCCAGCGTTGGTCTTCCTGCACAAAGTTGATGCTTGACCCGGCCAGGGCCAGTCCCGGTTTTTCCGTAATGAGCAGGGTATTTTGCTGGCGGGCTTTGGCCCGCAAAGCGGCCAGGTGCGTGCTTTCGTGGGGTGGGACGTACAGGATCTGACAGGCGGTCACGTCGGCGGCACTTTTGAAATGACGCACCTCGATGGTACGGCCTTTTACTTGCCGATTGCTACTCAATTTCTCTAGTTCGGCCTGCACGGGCGTACGGCCCAGCACCCCAATGACAAAAGGGCCCGACTGCGCAGGCCACTCGATATGGCGCGTAAAGTTGTAGATAAATACTGCGTGGTAGCGGTACGAACCGTCCTGACCGAGCGCGGTCAGCGGGGCGTAGCACAAAGCAGCCAAGCCCCATCCCCAGAAAAATATCAGTAAAGTCTTGAACCTCATAAGCGCCTGTACCGGATTGCCGAGATCAATTTTCCGTAAATCTGGACTTCTCGCGAAATGAGCAGGGTGGGCACGCGTCATCCGGATGTAAGTTCTGGCCACTGCCCTCGCGGGCCGGGCAGTAGCATCCGATCCGTTCTGCGCCAATGCCCCGTCCTTTTTGCTACTTTTGCAGTCTTTCCGCAACCATTGTCCCACGGGAACGATGGCCGTTTTTTCGATACTTTCCCTATGAC
>DAIMZG010000097.1:0-6486 GCA_036734065.1 Catalimonadaceae bacterium | reverse complement strand
CCATAAGCAGATGACTCTCCTTTTTCTTTGGGCTATCGCCCAATAGTGCCCACCGATAAGTTCGTAATTACATTACCAATCAAAGGCGGAAAACTTGGGACCGCTTTGGTAAAATAAGTTTGCTTATTTAAAATAATTTTTAAATTGATTTCCTAATTATTTAAAAGTCTTTTAAGAAAGTAATTTGATATGAAATATATATTCTCAATTATTTTTTGCACCAAACCTTTTTGGTAGCTGCACAGACAATCGTCACCATTGGCACTCAACAAGACGGGCACGGGTATATAAATGAAACTACGCACACTGGCTCGGCCTATTTTCCTCTGTACAACCATTTGCGTTTTAACCGATCGCAGTCGCTGTACATCGCCGAAGACCTCAACGTCGGTGCAGTGGAGGGCCCCAAAAACATCACGGCAGTGGGTATTGATATATTTCGCATGTCGTAAGCAGGGCAGACCTTGCCCAACTTTGTCATCCGGATGGCCCACTATCCGCTAACTGACCTGGTTGGACTTAACTGGTCGTTTATTCCGTTGGAAGACTCTGTAATTGTTTATTCCCGTGCCGGACAGGCTTTTCCCGATACGGGCTGGCACACCCTGACGCTCGATACAGCTTTTGCCTACGACGGCGAGCAAGGCATTCTGATAGACATCACCTGGGGCAGCGTGGACTACGTCGCCCAACCGCTGCCTACGATGTACTATGTGCACAAGACCAGTACCTTCCCGATCCGCCGTTCGCACGTTGGGTTTTCGGACACCGAAATTCCGGATGCGCCCAATTTGTTTTTCCCCATTGGTGGCTACACCAACTTGCAGGTGACCTATCAAAATCCGACGGCTACGCGGGCCATGTCTCAAACCATACCGAGCATCCTTTATCCTAATCCGGCCACTCAATTCTTTGAAATAAAAACCGATGCGCTGTGGCAATACGCGGTGGTATCTGACCTGATGGGACGGCCCGTGCGACAGTTTGCCTACGGCGAAAAAATGGACATAAGCGACTTGCCTCGTGGCACGTATAACGTCACGTTGCGTGGCACCCATTCAGGCCAATGGTCATCACACCACCGACTCGTCAAGCAGTAGTGGCGGCCGGACGAGGCTCGTTGCGCCGGGCAATCGGTATGCTGCTTTAGGGCAGCGCCTGCGGGGCTTTGCGGGTGAATTGTGGCCGGGGGGTGCGCCCCCTGACCCGAGCCCGCCGCCGTCGGCCGCGCCAGATGTAAAAGCCTGTAATGGGCAGGCTGGCCGAAACCAGCGCGGCAAAAAAGGCCAGCACCTTGCCCGGCAGGCCCAGGATGGCCCCCACGTGCAGGTTGTAGTTGGCCTCGTGGAGCATCTCGCCTGCATTTTTGTCTGCCCACAGGTCGGCCGACAGCACCTCGCCCGAAAATGGATCAATCAGGTAGCTGTCGTGGCGGTTGTAGGCCGCGCCCCGCTGCGTTTTGATGCTCACCAGATACACCCCCGCGCTGTCGGCTGGGTAGCGCACGAAGTATTCGATGGCGTCGGGATACTGCCCGGCGAGTTGCGCAAAGGTACCATCTACCCCGTCGGGTGCCCGCTCCGCAAGGGGTGTCGAGGCCACCACCGGGGCGTCGGTCGGGAGCTGGCCCCCCGTCGCGATCCAGTAGAGGCCGCCCGCCACCCACGAATACGACCATACCAGCCCCGTGATGGCCATGAAAATGCTCACCCAGAGCGCGTAAAAGCCCAGCACATTGTGCAGATCGTAATTAAGGCGCTTGGGCGAAGCCCGCCACTTGATGCGAAAGCGCTGTTTGTAGCCCTTCCGGCTTGCGGGCATCCACAAAATCAGGCCGCTGACGAGCATCACCACGAAAATCAACGTGGCGGCCGCCACCACATGGTGCCCTACCTCGGGGATCAGCAGCGAGGTGTGCAGCCCCAGCACAATCGCCCAAAAATTGATCTCGTACGGAAACTGGTGCAATACCGCCCCCGAATAAGGATCCTGTAGAAAAGCGGTGTATTTGCGCTCCTGATCGCGGAGCCAGAGCACCGAGGCGCGCTCGCCCTGCGGGTACACGGTGGCGTTGAACGAAAGCACTTCCTTGCCGTCGAAGTGCGTGGCCACCCGCTCGTAGAGGGCTTCGGGCCCCAGCAGAGGGGCTTGCCGGGGCGTAATCTTTTTAAACACCCCCAGGTTGAACAACTGATTGATCTCGGCCTCAAAGGCGTACAGCGCCCCCGTGATGGAGACGATGAACACCACCACGCCCGAACTCAGGCCGAGCCACAGGTGCAACACACCCACTATTTTCTTGAATCGGTTCCTTTTCATACCGGGGTTGCTTCCAAACCCTCCAAGGGTTCTGTTTATCAACTCTGCGAACCTTGGAAGGTTAATGTATCGGCGCTCAGCGTTTGAGCAACCGCACGCGCTGGGGGGGCTGGCCATCGGCCCGCACACTGAGGATGTACACGCCCGGCCCGCCCGCCATCGGTAAGCTCAGGGTGCGGGTGCCGTAAAAGACCTGCTGCCCCACGAGCCGTCCGGTGGCGTCGTGCAGCTCCACCTCCACGCGGGCGCCCGTTTGCGGTAGCTCGACCGTGACCCGGTCTTGCACCGGATTCGGATAGACCCGCAATGCTTGGGTTGCAAACCCGCTCAAACTCGTGATCGTGAAGGGCACGCAGGCCGACAGTGCCGTGCATCCGCCCGTCGAGACCCGAACGGCGTATGTCCCGTTCTGCTCCGGGGCAAAGGTGCGCGCCGTGGCCCCTTCGATGGGCTGATCGGTGGCGCAGTCGAGCCACTGGTAGGTGGCATCGGCTGCGTCGGCCCGGAGGGTGTTGCCCACGGTGGTGACCGTAGTGGCGATGGGCGGACAGAGGGCCGTGCCGATGGCGAAGGTGCCCAGGCGGTCGAGTTCGGCCACCTCCAGCACATTCCCGAGGGTATCGCGGGTGCTAACGGGCAGCACCTCCCATCCTTCGGGGCGCAGGGCGTACACCTCCAGGTCGGCTTCGGCGTTGCCGTTCAGCTCGGCGTCCAGGTACCGGAACGCCACGGTCGCCCCGAGGCCTTCGTCGAGCGTGGGCACGAGGCGGTAGCTCCGTCGGATGCTCTGCCCGCCGCCGATCTCGACGGGCGCGTGCGTGCGCACCACCGTGACGGCACCCAGGTTGGCATCGCTCGTGAGCAGGGCCCCGAGGCGCCCCGGCTCCGCGGCGGCAGGCGCCGACAGCGGTTGGGTGATGGACACCTGCCCCCCGCCCACCAGGCGACTCGCCTCTGATTCGCCCGCCAACACGGCGTTTGCTTGCAGGGTGATGTCTCCCCCCGACAAGGCCAGCAGGCCTCCGCCGAAGTGCAGTGAATCGGTGATGGTGAGCGGAGCCGCCAACTGCAGCCCGCCCGCCGATTTGTCCAGATGGAGCACCGAAAGCAGCAGCAGGGTATCGGACGCCAGCCGCTGGTCGGCCGTGTCGGCCGTGCCGGTTATGCGAAGGGTGGCCTGCGCATCGAGGTAGGTGCCGTTTTGCTGCCAGGAAACGTCGCGCAGGGTCAGCACGGTCTGGGCCGTGGCCCGCACAAAAGTGCCGCTGGTTGTGTGCAAGGTGGCCGGGCTTTGGGCGTGCAGAGCGGGCATCAGGCCCAGCCCGCCGACGAGCCACACCCCGAGGCAACGCCAATAGGTTTGAAGGAGCGCGTTCATCGGCGGGTAGCATTAAGGTCGGTGAGCGCGGGTGTCGTCGCCGGGCGGTGTTCTCCATCCAACTGGGCTTTCACGGCCGATACCTCGTCCGATAAGGTCTCGATAAGGGCCGCTTGCTGGCGTACGAGCGCCTGCAATTCCTGCACGGCCTTCGTCAGGGGCACCACCAGCTTGGCGTAGCTGAGCGTGTAGTAGTCGTCTGCGTGCTGGGGCGGCGTCACGCCATCGAAGGCGAAGCCCGCTTGTTGGGCCGCCTGTTCCACTTCCTGCGCAATAAAGCCCGTTTCGACCGAACCCGCTTCACCCATCGAGTTGCCGTATTGCCCCTTGAGGCGGGCGCGGTCTACGCGGTACGTAACGGGCCGCAGCCGCCCGATGAAGTCCAGCCCCGCCACGTTTTCGGTCACGTGGGTTTTGTAGCGGCCATCCGATAGGGTGGACCAGGCCACCTGCCCGCCGATGCTGGTGACGTCGGCATTGCCGATGCGCACCTGGTTGCTGGCCGTGATCGTGGCCTGGTAGCCCAGGGCCGTGCTGTTGGTGTACGAATTGGCCGTGGCGTCGTTTTTGGCATCCGCCCCGAAGTACGAGCAGTTCGCGTTGCTTTGCCCGCCAAAGCCCGCATCAAAGCCCACAGCCGTGTTGTGGTTGCCCGTGGTGTTCTCCTGCTGGGCGCGAAAGCCCACGGCTACGTTCTTGACGCCCGTCGTATTCTTGTTGAGCGCAAAGGCCCCGAGGGCCGTCAGGTCGGCCCCCACGGTGTTTTTCTGCACCGCCTGGTAGCCCAGGGCCGTAATCAGCGTGCCGTCTGTGTTTTCTTCCAGGGCGCGGTGGCCCACCACCGTCAGTCCAAAACCCCGGAAGGGCGATTCCGAAGGCCCTCCAAAGCCAAACGCGTACTGGGTGAACCGCCCGACGTTGAAGCCAATGGCCACGTTGAAGGCGTTGCCGCTCCCCTCCAGGGCCGCCAGGGCGTTGGGGCCGATGGCGATGTTGTTGCCCCCCGCCGTGATGGACTTGCCCGCCTCCAGGCCGAGCAAAATATTGTTGGCGCCCGTGGTCAGGCCGCTGCCGGCCGAGTCGCCGCCCACCAGGTTGTTGTTGGCATCGTAGGTGATCACCCCGGCCGAAAGGTCTTGCCAGGCCGCGCCGTCGAAGAACCAAAAACCGCTTTGGTCGGTGTCGTACACCAGCAAGCCCGCAGCCGGGTTGGCCACGGCGGTGCGCTGCGCCGTGCTCAGGCGCGGCACCAGCACGCCTTTGGTGGTGGACTGCACATCGAGCATGGCCGAGGGGTGCGGGTCGGTAAGCGAGTCGCTGATGGACACGCCCTGCGCCATCGTCGCGGCCGATACCAGGAGCATCGCCACGGTGCTGTACAAAAGTCGAGGGGTTCGCATAGGAAGTAAAGTAGAAGTGAGAAGAAGCAAGCGATTAGGGTTTGATGATGCGCAAGGATTGGACGGCTCCGGTGCCGGAGGTGACCCGCAGCAAATAGAGGCCAGGCTGTGCCCCCAGGGGAACACGAAGCGAAGCCACGGGGCGGGTGATTTCGTGTAGGGATACCCGTGTGCCATTGGCGCGGTACACCTGCACGGTGATCGGCGGCAGGGGCTGGCCGTCGGCGTGCTCAAGTTGCACAAAGTCCTGAGCGGGGTTGGGAAAGGCGCGGAGCTGCGCTGCGGGTGCAGGCCCGGCGGCGTGGGTCACTACCACCGGCACGCAGCCTGAGGTATCGGGCGGGCAGCCCCCCCGGTCAATAACCACGGCGTAGCTGCCGCTAGCCGTGGCGGTGTACGAGGGTCCGGTTGCCCCTGCAATGGGCGCGAAGTTGTTCTGGCAATTGAGCCACTGGTACCCCGGCGCATCGGCTTCGTCGGCCGTGAGGATATTATCCACCACCGTAATGGCTACCTCGGCCGGAGCACAGAAGCGGAAACGCACGTTGTCCACGTACGAAACCGACCCGCCGATGGCAATCGGGTTGGGACTGAGAAACTCCGGTACGCAAGAGAGCGCAAAGACGATGCTGTCGGGCACCAGGCCGGGTTGGAGCACCGTCACCGGGGCCGAAAAGGCGGTGTAGTTGGCCGTATCGGGAAATATGCTGTAGGCCGTTGCCACCACCTGGGTCTGCTGGGTTTCCGGATTGCGCCGGGTCATGCGGGCATAAACCGCAAAACCGCCGTTGAAAGTAGTCTCCTCCGTGAGCGGCCCCTGCCGCGTGCACGTCCCCGCCGGAAAGGTGAGCGGGGCCCCGCTGGCGTGCTTGTAAAACCCTTCGATGGCCGTAGGTACCGAGTCGAACGGATAAGCCACGGGCACCAGGGCTTGCACAAACTCTTCGGGTGCGAACAGCCCCACGGCCCCGAACAAAAAGCCGTCGGAGGTCAGCTTAACCGACGAACTGCCCGCGTACACGTGCTCAGGACTAGTTTCCTGCGTAACGTAGCTGGGCGGCGAGAGCTCAAAAAAGTCGTCGGACGTGCCAAACCCCAGCGGGCGGTTGGTGCTGGTCAGGGTTTTCTCGACCACAAACGTGTTGCTCGTGTTCTGACAGGTGGCCGGGTCAATGGTGTTGCCCGCAATCCGGTAGAGCGCCACGGGCTGCGTGCCGAAATTTTCGAAGTCGCCGTTGACCAGGTTTTGGGCGTGGGCCGTGGTGCCGAGCAGCAGCGCGGCGGGGAGTAGCAAGTTCTTCATAGCTATCGGTTTAGGTGAAAAAAGGGGGAGAGTTGCGAGCTACCGGGCGCGCTGCTGTACTTCGTAGAAGCCGTAGATGATGCCGC
>DAIMZG010000096.1:0-6540 GCA_036734065.1 Catalimonadaceae bacterium | reverse complement strand
TGCGCCACCTGCGCCCCGAAACCACGCTCTTTCTGGTGGCTTCCAAGACGTTCACTACCCAGGAAACCATGACCAACGCCCGCACGGCCCGCCAGTGGCTGCTCGACCGGGCCGACGACCCCGCTGCCGTGGGTCGGCACTTTGTGGCCCTTTCGACCAACCGCACGGGCGTTGCCGAGTTCGGAATTGATCCGGAGAACATGTTTGGCTTCTGGGATTGGGTGGGCGGCCGTTATTCGCTCTGGTCGGCCATTGGCCTCTCGATTGCCCTGGCGCTGGGCTTCGACCACTTCCGCGCCCTGCTCGACGGCGCCCACGCCGTAGATACCCACTTCCGCACGGCCGAGCTCGACCAGAATATCCCCGTCGTGATGGCCTTGCTGGGCATTTGGTACACCAATTTCTACGGCTGCCAGACCGAGGCCATCCTGCCCTACGACCAGTACATGCACCGCTTTCCGGCTTATTTTCAGCAGGGCAATATGGAAAGCAACGGCAAAACCACGGATCGCAACGGCGAGGCCACTGACTACGCTACCGGCCCGGTCATCTGGGGTGAGCCGGGCACCAATGGCCAGCACGCCTTCTACCAGCTCATCCACCAGGGCACTCCGCTGATTCCCTGCGACTTTATGGCCCCGGCCCGGAGCCACAACCCCATCGGCGACCATCACCCCAAACTGCTTTCCAATTTCTTTGCCCAGACCGAAGCGCTGATGCGCGGCAAGACCCACGCCGAGGCCGCCGCCGAGCTGCGCGCGGCGGGCAAATCCGAGGCCGAGGTGGTTCGCCTGGCCCCCTTCAAGACTTTTGAGGGCAACCGCCCGACCAACTCGCTGTTGTTCCGCCAACTTACGCCGCGCACGCTCGGCAGCCTGATCGCCCTCTACGAGCACAAGATTTTTGTGCAGGGGGTGGTCTGGAATATTTTTAGTTTCGACCAGTGGGGCGTAGAACTGGGCAAGCAACTGGCGGGTAACATCTTGCCCGAACTGGCTCCCGACGGTCGGCCGGGGGCGCACGATACTTCTACGGCGGGACTGATTGCCGCCTACCGGACGTGGGCCGATAAAGGATGACTAACGACGGCCTTCGACCACCACGTCGGGCGTGAAGATGCGGTTGCTTTCGTTGAGGGCGCGGTCCACGATCCAGACCCGCAGTTGGATGGTATCGCCCACGGCGAAGATGCGCTGGCTGATGAGTTGCGACACCATGTTGTAGCGGATCACGCCTTCGAGCGGACCTTGGTTGTTGTCGGCGATGCGGGGAAAACGACCCGAAAGGGTAAAGGGCGTGCCGCCCAGCGTAGCCTGCACGTACTCGCCGCCCCGGCGGATGTAAAGTTCAGAAAAGAAATTGTTGACGAAAGGCGAGTTGGCGTCGAAGGGCGGCTGGGTGTCCTCGGCGGGCGCGTCGGTGTTAAGCCCCAAATCGCCATCGCCGTCCTGAAAAGAAACGGCTACTTGGATCGTATCCGAAAAGGGGCTGCCCGTGACGGGATTGGTGCCCGCGGCTGCCCGCATAAAACGCACGGACTCGAAGGCAACGGCCGGGGTGTTGGGATAGTCCGGCGGTGAAGGACAACCCATCAGCCCGAGCGTAAGTCCGAGCAGCGAGCAACTAGTAAAAAAACGGGTCATGGGGGAGGTCATACGCGTAGAACAAATCCGGTCATTCATTTAAACGACTGGGCCTGGGTTTTGGTGTAGCAAGATAACCGTTTTTGGGGCTGTTTTCGTGGCGGACAAGGTTCGGCGCGGGAAATGCGCGGCGTTTTAGGAAAAATTGCCTTCACAAAGCCACCACGTGCTTTTTTCTCGGAAAAATTTTGCTTTTATTTAAAGATCATAGGCAATTTTGGAGCACCGGGCACGTATCGCCGTTACTCATCGTTGGTAGGCCTAAAGATTCTGATTTATCTCCCTAACAGTCCCCTCCTTATGAAAATCAAACTCCTGATTGCAACCGTAGTGGCCACAGCCGCCCTGAGCTCTTGCGCTTACCGTACGTGCCCGACCTACGCCAAAAAAGAAGTCCAAGAAATCAAGACGGAAAGCGAGCGCATGTAATAGCGCTACGTAGGACGTCACCAAAACGGCCCCTTTTCTGCGGAAAAGGGGCCGTTTTTTTGTTAAAACCAGGAGTTACGCAAGCCCTGCTACACACTCCCAAAAACCCTCCAAGGGTTCTGTTCAGCGCGCCTACGGAACCCTTGGAGGGGTGTTCCGCAATGTGAGTGCGTAACTCCTGAAAAAATTGCTAACGCGCCAGGATGCGCACGGTCACGCGTCGGTTGCGCTGCCGACCCTCGGCCGTGGTGTTGGGATAGGCCGGACGAGTGGCCCCGTAACCCACCACTTCCATTCGCTCGACGGCAATGCCTTGCGCCCCGAGGTAGTCGGCTACGGCCTGGGCGCGCGCCTGCGAAAGCCGCTGGGCATACTGGCGCGAGGCCGTATTGTCCGTATGGCCTCCCAGTTCGATTCGCGCCTGGGGATGGCGCACCATGAACTGGTAGAGGCGGTTCAGTTCGCGCTCTGAGTCGGACAATAACTCACTGGTGTTGGTGCCGAAAAACAAGTTGTCCAGCACCAGGTCGGTGCCCGTCGGCAGGGTATCGAGGGGATCGGTCGGAGGGAGGGGGACAGGCTCCGGACTTGGGGCAGCGGTGGCCGCGACGGCCGGAGGGGCCAAAGTTGATGGCGTAGGATAGGCGCGATAGGCCACTGTGCCCAGCCCCCCGTCGGTGGCACCGTTGGGCGGAAAAGCCGCCGCCAAAGTGGCCGCCGCCCGACCCCCGTTGCCGCCCGCCACCGAAAGTTGTAGGTCGCGCGGCTGGCCGGCCAGGGCAATGTAGCCGCCGCCGCCGCCGCCGCCCGGCCCGCCGGGGCGCGTCGCTGGGGTGTGGCCCCCGGCGCCCCCCACGGCCGAGATACGCAAGGCCCGGAGGTCGTCGCGAACCTGTAAGACGATGGTGCCGCCCGCGCCGCCGCCGCCGCCCTGCGTGCCCGCCTGGCCATCGGCCGAAAGCGTGGCAGGCTCACCACCCGGCCCGGCCAGTTGGCCCGCCACCAAGAAAATCAGCCCGCCCCCAGCGCCGCCCTGTCCGTCGGGTTGGGCACTGCCGCCGCCGCCCGCCCCGACAAAGAGCCGCCCGTCGTAGGGGAGGGGCTGGCCGCCCAGCCCGCCGATCGTGCGCCGGCGGTCGCCGCCCCAGCGCGCGTCGCCGGGCGGCACCCGGTCGGGGGGTTGGGTTTCGGCAAAGGTGGAATATCCGCCGCGCCCGCCGCCGCTCGACGTCGTTTCCGAATAGAAATAAAACTCCCGATCCCAGGCCGCGCGCCAGGTACCATCGCCTAGCGGGGGGGTGCCCAGGCCCGTCCAGGCGGTGGGGTGGCCGCCGTTGGCGCCGCCGCCGCCGCCCGCCCCTTGGGCATTGCCACCGCCGCCGCCGTTGGCCGCCGCGCCGTAGCCGTATCGTGTGCCCATCACTAGGCCCTCGCCTTTGGCGCCGCCCAGGCGGGGGTCGGCCCCGTGCCGGGCCGAGGGGTCGGCACTTTCGCCCGCCGACCCGGCCCCGCCGCGCAAGCCCAGGCCGTCGGCCGCGATGCGGGCGCGGGGGCCCAGCACGACGGCTCCCTGCACTTCGACGGCCAGCACGCCGCCCGTTTGGCCGTTCCACGGCTCGGTGGTCAGGAGGGCATCGGCTCCCAGTTGCAGGCGACTCAGGCGAGGTACGCGCACCACTTGCGCTCGGTCGGCGGCCACGTAGGAGTGGGCCAGAGGCTGGCGCAGGTCAATTTGGTTCGAACGGACGTTGGCCACTTCGGCCCATTCCCACTGGCCAGCGTGGCGCAGGTCGCGCAGGCCGCCACGGCCCGTGTCGTCGGCGAGGGCGCCCTGCATCTGGATGATCAGCAGCAGGTCGCCGCTTTGCAAGGGTTGGGCAAAACGCCGACCCGTGTGCAGGGCGGCATTGGCCACGGTCAGTTGGGTAGCGCCCGCCGCTGCGTCGTCGGTCAGGTGCGTGAACTCGTTGAGCACCGCAGCGCGCCCGGCCAGGGTACGGTCGCCGTCGCGGCCGGGCTGGGCCAGCAGGGGAGGCCAACTGCCATACCAAAGGCACAAAGCCAGCAGAAAAGATCGGGAAATGGTCACGCGCGAAAAAACAAAAATTTTAGCGGAGACGGGCCAACATCAGCCCGTCACGGATGGGGAGCAATACATTCTCGACGCGCGGATCAGCCTGGACGTGCGCGTTGAAGGCGCGCAGGGCCACCGTGTCTTTGTCGTCGGCTTCCGGGCTGGTCACCTTGCCGCTCCAAAGTACATTGTCGGCGATCAGGAGGCCGCCGGGGCGCAGGCGGGGCAAGAGGGTTTCGTAGTAGAACAAATAGTTTTCCTTGTCGGCGTCGAGAAATACCAGGTCGAAGGGGCCGGGCAGTTGGGGCAACAACGTGCGGGCATCGCCCAGGCGGTAGTCAATCCGGTCGGTTAGGCCCGCCTCGGCAAAGTAGCGACGGGCCATGGCGGCCAGTTCGTCGTTGCGATCCAGGGTGATGAGCGTGCCGCCCGGGGCCAGCCCTTCGGCGAGGCAAAGGGCCGAATAGCCCGTGTAGGTGCCCACTTCGAGCACGCACTGCGGGCGCATCATGCGCGAGAGCAGGGCCAGTGTTCGGCCCTGGGCGTGCCCTGACAGCATCCGGGGCAGGTGGACTTTGGCGTGCGTCTCGCGATCGAGGCGGGCCAGCAAGTCGCTTTCGGGCGTGGTGTGCGCTTCGGCGTAGGCTTCGAGGTCGGAAGGCAAAAAGTGCATGAAGGGAGCTTTCGTATGGCGACGAGAAAACGGAACGGTGGGTTTTTGAACGAATAACAAATGTGCCGATGATCTTCCCAATCTAGCACGTTGGCTCGCTTTGCATCAGTATATCGTTTTGTAGCCACCCGAAGGTGGCGATTTCGAAGCACTTCACTCTCCACTGATCACAAACTTTGATCCAACAACCGAACTGCTACCTTTAGATAGGTTATATTATGCAATTTTTTTATTCTATTTTAGACAATGGTATAGCACAAATCTGTCTTGTTATATGACTTACCATTAAATAAAAAAATTGATTTGGACAAGAATTTACTGCTTCCTGAATTAAAGCTTGGTATTTTCCTTTCAAAATTTCGTTATTAAGAGTAGGACGATATCTCGCAACTGTACCAATGTAGTAAGCAAAGGCTAAAGTAGCTGAAAGTCTATGCAATCTGCTAGGTTCCAAATTCAAATAATTTCGATATCCCATTCTTGTAATCATTGGATTAATTCTCAGAGGTTCAATGTCTTTACAAATTCTTTCATAAGCCATTTTAAGACTTTTAGCTGACGTGTTGGTGTAATTAAAACACAGTCTAGATTTAAAATATTTTTTACCACTATCAGAATCACATTCTATAGGTATTAATTTATCCTTAAAAACCCCCTTCAAGAGTTTGTCTGTTTTCATTATTTTATCAAATTTTTTTTCATAAGATAGCGTATAAAATATTTTTTTTCGGTTTGGGTTAGTTCTAATAATTATTTCAACGGGTAAGTGTTTTCTTTTTGTTTCTGGGAAAAGTTTTAAAGCATATCCAATTTCGTGAACCTCAATAAGCTCTCTTAAAATATCCTCAAGCTTCAACTCAAGACCCTCTCCATTATTTATTTCAATACCAATTGTTTTGGCAAATTCGTGAAAGATCGAGATTCCTGTATCTCCAATTGGTGTCAGTTTAAGATTTATCTTTTTGTCCGATGGCAAAGACAGACCGTGATGCTCCATTTGTGTTTCAAGGTCATAACCATTAACAAGTAAATAAGTCTTGACTAAATTGATAAAAGAATAATAGATTAATGTGCCTTTTGAAGGCATTCTAGCATAATTTGATGAATTATGAAACTCTTCAGCTAATTCAGCGAAATATTTAGCTTTTATAAAAAGTTTTCTTTGCTTTGCTCTATCTCTTTTTATTCCATTGATTTTCTCGTCAAGCCAAGCTTGTAAATAACTAAATGGGTCAGAAGTCAAAATAAAAGGTGCACTTGATTCATTCCCAAACTGGAAATATTTGACAGCTTTGTAATCTTGTCGTAATTGTTCACCTAACTCAACTTCAATTGGATTCATTGGTTTATTTTAAATGTTGCATGACTCACCCAAAAAACAGGTAGGCCATCAGGATGCCTACCACAATGCCCGTAAAGTCAGCCAGCAATCCGCAACTGAGGGCATAGCGCGTCTTGCGAACATTGATTGCCCCAAAATAGACAGCCAGGATGTAGAACGTGGTGTCGGTAGCGCCTTGAATGGTGCTGGCCGCCCGCCCGGCGAACGAATCGGCCCCGTACTGGTTCATGGCGTCAATCATCAGGCCCCGGGCGCCGCTGCCGCTCAGCGGTTTCATCAGGGCCGTGGGCAGGGCCGGTACAAAATTCGTATCCAGTTGCAAGACCGCAAAAAGGGCCGCCACGGCCTGCATCACGTAATCCAGCGCTCCGCAGGCGCG
>DAIMZG010000095.1:0-6665 GCA_036734065.1 Catalimonadaceae bacterium | reverse complement strand
GTGGGCGTGCGGCGGAACGGCCGTGCCGATGGCGAGTATGCGGCTCATGCGTGGTCAGCGGAAAGTGGATAGAAAGGCAACAGCTAGCTAGAATGTAGGGATTTGTGGTTTATTCTGTATCACGTCTTCAATGCGCTGCATTACCTCGTTGGTGAGGTGGGGCAGGGCCTCGGCAGCCCGCATGTTGTCTGCTACTTGTTGGGGCTTCGAGGCGCCCGTAATGACGGTGCTCACGGCCGGGTTTTTCAGGCACCAGGCAATGGCCAGCGTAGCCAGGCTGATGCCCAGTTCGTCGGCAATGGGGGCGAGCTGCCGCACTTTTTCTATCTGGGGCCGGGCCGATTCGCCCGCTAGTCGCTCGTAGAGCCAGTCCAGGTCGCGGTGCCGGGCCGCCCGCGAATCTTCGGGCACGCCGTCGTTGTATTTGCCCGTCAGCAGCCCCGAAGCCAGCGGCGACCAAGTGGTGGTGCCCAACCCGATTTCGTAATAGAGTTTGTGATATTCCTTTTCGACCCGCTCGCGGGTGAACATATTGTACTGCGGTTGCTCCATCGTAGGAGGCACCAAGTGATACTGCCGGGCTACGGCGTAGGCTTCCATAATTTCCTGCGCACTCCACTCCGAAGTGCCCCAATAGAGCACTTTGCCTTGCCGAATGAGGTCGCTCATGGCCCGCACGGTTTCTTCAACGGGGGTGCTAAGGTCGGGGCGGTGGCAAAAATACAAGTCTAAGTATTCGACGCGCAGGCGGCGCAGGGCTGCGTGGCAGGCTTCGATAACGTGCTTGCGGCTGAGGCCTTTTTGGTTGGGCTTGTCGCCACCCCAGAATACCTTGCTCGATACCACGTACGTATCGCGCGACCAACCAAACTTGTCGAGCAGTTTGCCCATTACTTCCTCCGACTTGCCGTTGGCGTACACTTCGGCGTTGTCGAAAAAGTTGCAGCCCGCGTCGTAGGCGGCGGTCATGCACTTTTTGGCCAGCGGTTCGTCAATTTGTTGACCGAAAGTGAGCCACGAACCGTAAGAGAGGGCACTGACCTGAAGGCCGGAGCGGCCGAGTCGGCGATATTGCATAAGCGTAGTGGGAGTTGAGTCAGTTTAAAGCTACGCAAAAGCCTTCGCCTAAGATGTGCGCCCGAGCGTGTGCGTTTGTCGCCCCAAACCCTTAGCTTGGTGGGGCTGAAAAAAGATGTTACGATGGATAAAATTGAAAACTGGATTTACATTATCGGAAGCATTCTGTACTTCCTCTACAGCTTGCGCCGCAAAAAGCCTCCCGTCACGCGGCAACCCGAAGCCTCGTCCGACACGGCCCCCGAATCCACACCTTTGCCCCGACGGCAGGTGCTGCGCCGTCGCGTGAGCAACCCCTCCGAAATGCGCACGCCCGACCAGACCCGGGCCGAAGAAGCCCGTCGGCGTATGGGCGAGCTTTTTGGTGAAGACGATGACGAAGAAACTATCGAAGAGGGATACCGCGAAGATCCTTCTGTGGACCGAAAAATGAAAGATGAGCGGCGAGACAGCCCCGTGTTGGAGGAGTGGAAAGCCCGCCAGGAAGAACTCGAAGAAAGAAAAAGAGTCGCCGAACGGCGCTACCAGACGCTGGCGCAAGAAAATGTCCGATCCGGCATGGCCACTAAGTACGCCGAGCGTACCGAACTTCGTCGTCGTGCTCCCAAAGGCTCGCGCTACCGCCGCCTGCTCAGCACGTCGCAGGGTGCCCGTCAGGCTTTCGTGCTCACCGAGATTTTTAACCGTAAGTATCAGTAATTACCCACGCTGAGCATTACCAGCGTGCAGGCCTGCACGGGCTCGATAGACGCTGCCCGTAGCCTAGTGGCCAGTTCGGGATTTTCGGTGCCGGGATTGAAAATGACGCGCCGGGGCTTCAAACCGAGGATGTAGTCGTAGAGTGGGGGCTGGTTTTGCGGCCCCACGTAGAGCGTGAGCGTGTCCAGATCGGTCATCGGGGGCGCATCCGTCCGGATCGTCACGTCGCCAATATCGCCCCGGCGACGCCCGACGGCCACTACCTCGTGGCCATGCTGCCGCAGCATGCGCACGGCCTGATACGCGTAGCGCGCCGGATTAGGCGAAGCCCCCAGCACCAAAGTTTTTTTTGCATCAACAGACATGAATTTTCTTACGAAAGGTGGCCTGTAGGCGTTGCTGCTGCCAAACGCAACAAAATCTGTCCGTGTATCTTCAGATCGAAAAACGTCGGGTATAGCCTTTGCCGCATTGACGTACCGGCTACGAAGCCCAGTAGCCGGGTTTTGGAAAAGAACAGAAAAGTGTGGTGCCCAGCGCAAGTCAGGCGCTTGGGCGACACAAACTGCTGGCATCTTACGTGTGCGTTGCGCGGCGGCTCCTCTCGGCCGGGGCGCGACTTGCGTACCTGAGGCCAAAACGTGGTTCTGTTCCTATGCAAACGCTTACACCTCCCACCAATGCCCCGCGAGTGCGCGCCCAATTGCAGGCTCCTGTCTTCAACGTTAAGGATATTTTCGGACGCCAGATCAACCTCGAAGCCTACGCCGACAGGAAAGTCTTTATCGGCTTTTTCCGGCACGCGGGCTGTCCTTTCTGCAACATCCGCGTGCATACGCTCACCAAAATACACCAGGAACTGCAAGCCCAGGGGTTAGAAATGATTTTCTTTTTCGAGTCGAAAGAAGCGGTGCTGCTGCGCAGCACATTCCACCAGGAAGTATCGCCCATTCCGCTCATTGCTGACCCGGAAAAAACCTGGTACGACGCCTACGGCATCGAGCAATCGGCCTACAAGTCGGCCATCAGCCACATCACCACCTTTGTGCAAACCGCCTGGAAAGCCCACCAGGCCAAGTTGCCCATCCACGCCATGGCCGATGGCGAGTCTATCAAGACCATGCCCGCCGAATTTTTGCTCTCCGAAGGGCTGATCGTGCAGCGGCTGCACTACGCCCAAGCGCTCAACGACCGCCTCAGCGTCGAGACGCTGCGCGACTTTGCGGCGGGCAAGGGTGCATAGTCGGGACGAATGCCGTACTTTTGGTGCGCATTCATTCTAACCTATTCCTTCATGCTGGATCAATTTCTCAACACGGCCGCCGGCGAACTGCTGGGCCAACTGACAAGCAAAACGCAACTCGACGAAGGCCAGGCCCGCCAATCGGTGGACATCGCCCGGGGCGTGGTGACTGATCAGGTGCGCAAAGAAGCCATGGGTGGCAATATGTCGGGCTTGCTCGACTTGATCAAAGGTCAGCAAACGCCCAGCAGCAACCCTATTCTTGCCCAGATTTCGTCCACGTTTGTTACCCAACTTATCAGCAAACTGGGTTTGCCCGACAACATCGCCAAGCAAATTAGCCAAGTGGCCATTCCGTTTTTGATGGAGCGCATCAGCCAGCAGGCACCCGCCGACTTGGATCAGTCGAAGCTGGGCAAAATGCTCACCGACACGATGATGCGCAACCTGGGGTCGCAGTTCAAGAAAGGAATGGGCGGCCTTTTTGGCTAGCTACACGTCCCGCATTTTGTCGAGCAGGGCGTTGAGTTGCTCAACCTCTTCTTCATCGAGGTTAAGCGTGGCCACCTCAGGATTGCTGATGTGCGTCTGAATCTGTTCGAGCAATTGCAAACCGCTCGGCGTGATGGTCACTTCCACCAAGCGTTTGTCGCGTTCGGCAGTGACTTTGTCCACCAAACCCTTTTTCTGCAAGCGATCCACCAGGCGCGAGGTGTCCGACATTTTGTCGAGCATTCGCTTGCGGATTTGCAAGGTGCTGATCCCCTCCGGAGCCTGGTTTTGCAGAATGCGCAGGATATTGAACTGCTGCACGGTCACCTCGAAGGGCGTGAGGACGGCCGCCATTTGGTGACGCAACCACCCTGCCGAGTAAACCACGTTGGCGCGGAGGCGTTCGTACTGATTGGTGTAAATGGGGGAGGAAGTCCTTTTGTCTTCTCTCATAAGACGAATCGGCTTTTAATGAACAATAGCGCTACGCGGCCCATGCGCGTGTAGCGAACAGAGATACATTTACAAATTGGTGGGAGCGTGGGAGCGCTGATCCACAACTTCAATGCGCTGTGCTCGTTTTGCGGCGCAATGAAGTTGCAACGATAAAGTGTGTCACAAAATTCGATCTCCGTTTCGGAGAAAAGGGCAAACAGTTACTGTTGCCAGGCCTGCACCTCCGTCGAAGAAGGCATCGGTAAGTCGAGTTTGAGTTTTTTGCGCTTGCCGCCCAGTTCGTTGAACAACTTGCCGGGACTGTATTGCTTGAACTCGTCGAGGGTGCTGAAGCCCATCTGCTGAATAACCCCCACCCACGCCTCGGGTATGCCCTGTGCGCGTAGTTGCTCGGCTGTCAGCACGTCGGGGCGCTTTTCGGGGCGCATTTGCGGGAAAAAGAGTACATCCTGGATCGAGGGCTGATTGGTCATGATCATGGCCAGGCGGTCAATGCCCACGCCCAGCCCGGCCGTGGGCGGCATGCCGTATTCGAGGGCCCGCAGAAAATCTTCGTCGAGCATCATGGCTTCTTCGTCGCCCCGGCGGCCAAGTTCGAGTTGGGCTTCGAAGCGCTGGCGCTGGTCTACGGGGTCGTTGAGTTCGGAAAAGGCATTGGCAATCTCTTTGCCGTTGCAGATGGCCTCGAAGCGCTCGACCAGCCCCGGTTTGCTGCGGTGCTTTTTGGCCAAGGGCGACATCTCGACCGGGTAGTCGGTGATGAAGGTAGGCTGGATCAGGTGCGGCTCGCACTTTTCGCCGAAAATCTCGTCTATCAACTTGCCCTTGCCCATGGTGTCGTCGGCCGGTACGTGCAGGTCGCGGGCCGTCTGGCGGAGCTGCGCTTCGTCCATCTCGCTGATGTCCACGCCCGTAAAGTGGGCAATGGCCTCGAACATGGTGTAGCGCTTCCAGGGCCGCCGGAAGTCAATAACGTGCGGCCCGACCGTGACCTGTGTGGTGCCGTGCAGGTCGAGGGCTACGCGCTCGATCATCTCTTCCACCAGGTTCATCATCCATTCGTAGTCCTTGTAGGCTACATAAAGCTCCACCTGCGTAAACTCGGGGTTGTGAAAGCGGCTCATGCCCTCATTGCGGAAGTCCTTGGCAAACTCAAAGACGCCGTCGTAGCCGCCCACAATCAGGCGCTTGAGGTACAATTCGTTGGCAATGCGCAGGTAGAGCGTCATGTCCAGCGTGTTGTGGTGGGTCTTGAAGGGCCGGGCGGCCGCCCCGCCGTAGAGGGGTTGCAAAATGGGCGTTTCTACTTCGAGGTAGTCTTGGCCTACCAAAAACTGCCGCATAGACTGCACCAGTTGCGAACGCTGCCGAAACACGCGCCGCACGTCGGGATTGACAACCATGTCCACGTAACGCTGGCGGTAGCGCTGCTCGGGATCCGAGAAGGCATCGTACACTTTTTCTTCGCCCGTGGCCTGGTCCACCTCGCGCTTGACCACCGGCAAGGGCCGCAGCGACTTGGTGAGCAGTTGCAGCCGCTGCACGTGCAGCGTAATTTCCCCCATCTGCGTCTTGAACACAAACCCTTCGACGCCGACAATGTCGCCGATGTCGAGCATCTTCTTGAACACTTTGTTGTAGAAGGTCTTGTCTTCGTCGGGGCAGAGGTCGTCGCGGCGGACGTAAATCTGCACGCGCCCGGTGCTGTCCTGCAATTCGGCGAAGGAAGCATTGCCCATAATGCGCCGACTCATGAGTCGGCCCGCCAGTTGCACGGCCTGAAAGTCGTCGGGCTGCTGGTCGAAACGCGCCAGAATGTCGGCGGCCGTCGCATTCACCGCAAAAGTGCTGGCCGGATAGGGATCAATGCCCATTTCAAGCAGGGCAGCACGCTCTTGCCGACGCTGGATTTCCTGTTCGCTCAGTTGAGGAGTAGTAACGTTCATGGTCAAAATTAACTCGGAGGAAAAGCATTTGGTTGTAGCCCCCGGCCAAACCGAAGTTCGGGTCGGGTTACGTACGCGCCAAAAATAGTCTTTTTGATCATGCAGTGGGCAGGTCGGCCGTAGGCACTACCAGCAAGTGCCGAAAGGCCCACTGCACCGTCAGGTCGTAGTGGGCGATGCCCGCCTGGCCGAGCAGGTCGTGCCACTCGGCCGTGCGGAAGCCGCGCCGTACCGAAAGGGGCGCGTCGTGCTGCACCATGGCCGTACCGCCCAGCAACCGCGTCAGGCCCCAGATGCCATAGTAGGCTAGGGGGTGGCGCTGCAAATCGTTGATGACGAAGCCCAGCCGGGTTTTGGCCTTGAGCAAGGTGAGCAGTTCGAGAATCTCGGCGTCGGTGAGGTGGTGACAGAACAACGCGCAGTGTACGATGTCGAGCGGCTCGGTGTCTTGCAGGAAAGCCCGGTAGTCGGCCACTTGCCCCCGGATTTGCGGGTAGGCCCGGCTGTGGGTTTCCATAAAAAAGACCACGTCGGGGTTGACGTCCACGCCGATCAGTTCGAAGGGATAGGCCCAGCGCTCGGCCCAGCGGGCCACGGCCCGGAGCGTATCGCCGCCCCCGGCACCCAGGTCGGCCACGCGCAGGGCCGCGCCGGGTGGGGCATAGGCCACCAACTGCCGCACGCCGCGCAGCGAAACGCGGTGCCCCCCCAGTTGCTGGTTGATGCGGGCCAGTTCTTCGAGGTTGGCAAAC